>CAYPYZ010000267.1:0-2499 GCA_964414805.1 uncultured Paludibacter sp. | reverse complement strand
GCTACCTCGCACTACAAATTCAATTTTACAGTTAAATAATTTTTCAACTGATTCTATATGTGCCTGTAGACGAGCATCCGGCTCATACCAGTTGTGATCGCCTCGTTCCCCTAGAGGTGTCACATCTTCCCATCGTGTTTGGATACGAATAGTTTTGCCACCTAGATCATAAGGAAAATCTTGTGCATTTACCCCGAAAGTAAACAATACCAAAAGTAGCAGCAAACCTATAGTTAATCGTCTCACTTATGTTCCCCCCTTTAATTTTTAAAGCAATTCACTAAACTCCAACTGTTTCTAAGGCATCTTATCTTTTAGTGTATAGCCACCCCCCAACATTCAAGACATTTAACTAACCACAAGTTAATCGACTGACTATGTACTTAACATACCCAACAAGTGGTTTCACATTGTTTACATTTATCTCTATGATATTACAACAGCAAAACATTGTCAACACAAGATGAGTTTCTTCAATTTCATTTCATAAGAAAATAAGCTAAATTTTATCAAAACTTAGTTAGTCAACTGGCTCAATGATCACATAGCAGATCCTGGTACCCCACCGCACAGCATCCATAGGAGTAATAGTAAGTCTGCCATCTGTTACCGTGATAGTCTGGGTTGCAATCCGAAAATCATGGCCTGCAAGGGGAATATTTTCCCAATATGTTACGCCTTCTACTGCTAAAGAATGAGTCGACTCCCACGCATCCCCTATGGCTACCGTAACGTTGTAGATCCCGTTTGCCAATTGAATTTCCCAATTTGCTCCATGCCAGAAATGATTCATGGTATCAAATAATAAGCCGTTTTCATCAAAACCCCTTTGACGTGCCATATCCGTATGGTCCCTACTCCATCCATAAGCGAAACTATTGTCCCTTAAACCAAATACTTCACCGAAGTCTGGTAAAAATCCATCCGGCACTGGTGCATCCCGATGTTGAAAGTTGATTCGTAGTGGACCATCAATTTCGGTAACTGCTCTTATATTAGTAGTAGTTTTTTCATCTATAGCTACATATGCATCTACAATAAATTCTACGGTCTGAGAAAACTTAACCCCTGCCTTGGTTATTGTTTCGGCTTCCAGTTTGTGTTTTCCAATTTCCAATCCTTTGTGCGGGATAGTAATTCTTGTCTCTATACCGTTACCTTGATAGATTTCTTGATCATCTATTTTAATAACGAGCTTATCAAAATTTGCCATTTCTCGCATGTAAATTTCTACATGAATCGTGAGATCGCTTGTAATTATCTGCTTAGGCCAGACATGAGGGTAACGGAATCTTGCAATAGCTGGATCGTCAAAAATGTCAAGAGTCAATGGGTGGTAATCCGGTAAACTAGCAAGTAGCCATTCCTTATATCCTCTAGCTTCAACCTGGGCTAACAACTGCCCAGCCATGGGACCAAACCAGCTATACCCGTATTGCCGCTCTTCCTCAATGTCGCTTAAGAAATAACGAATGATACCATCCCTTCCGGAAAGCCAAAGTAATCTGGGGACCAATAAAGAGTAATAGTCCTAAAACAAACAACATCCTGCTAAAGCGCAACAATTTAAAACTTTTCATATGAGTACCTCTACTTTTTGGTATTAGGGCAAAAACCAATTAAACAATTGGAGTTAAAAAGACGACCATTTTTCAAATATAGTCGTCTTTTGCAGCTACCAACCTAAATAGTCATTTATAGCTTTCAAGAATCAGCACCCAATCATTACCGTCACGGTGTCCACCTGGAGGTTCAAAAGTAGCGGTGCTGTTATTGGTTAATAATCCAATTTCACCACGTTTTCCAGTGCGAGGATCATACCAAAACCCTTGCACCTGATCACCTGCAATAACACCCATATGAAGGGTAAATTGACACCCAGTATAAGTATAAGCAAGTAAATAATCCTTACCCCGAGTAATAACTACCCGTTCATACCTTTCGCCCTGTTCACTAGCTAAAACAGATTGATCTGGGATCCGATCAAAAAACGAATAAGACAAAATTAAATTTTTAAGATGCTGCATTTGCTTGCCGCCATCGTCAAAAATTGCCTCATGCCAAGGTTTTTTGACACCATATCCCCCTATGCCTTCATTATGCATACTCATTACTGAACCGTGACCGTAGGTGTGACCAGCAGCTCCAGCAAACACAGACCAATAAGCATATCTACGCACATCTGCCGCTTGCCATAAAGGTTCCGTAGGATCGTGCAATCCTTGAGGAATTAATTCGTAGGATGGCTCCCCGTCAATGGTGGGTTTTGCTGGCATTAGCTTCAGATCTTCTTCCACATAGCGCCAATTATCCGGTCCATAATGCTCTGTGTCCTCGCCAGTTATACCAGGTTGACCATAACGGCGATGACCAGATTGATACATGTTAAAATCTAGCCAATCACAATTATGAAACCACATTGATGAACGAGTGCGACCAAAAGGATGGAAGGTCATTAAACAATTTTGATCCACCGCTTTGATAGATTCACCAAGAGCA
>CAYPYZ010000266.1:0-2526 GCA_964414805.1 uncultured Paludibacter sp. | reverse complement strand
TTGGTTTGAAAAGAGGCTAATCGGCACAAACTCAGTTGATTAAGCTATCAAAAAACTAGCTTTTACACTGGGATAATAAACGGACTGCAAAGATAGTATAAATCTTTTAGTTATGAAAGACTTTATTGGAAAATATAAAGCGAAAGCATACTATGCCCTTAACAGATGAAATTTCAAGAAAATCATGTACCTTTGTATAGCTATTTAAAGTAAAGTAATGAACAATCAACAATATGCCTCTTCACTTTTAGAGGACGCCATTCATGAATTTTCAAAACTACCCGGCATAGGTAAGAAAACTGCCCTGCGACTTTGTCTGCATTTGCTTAAGCAAAATAAAGAAGAAGTGGAACAGTTCGGAAACGCCCTCATCAATCTCCGAAAAGAAATCAAGTATTGTAAACTTTGCCATAATATATCCAATATGGAGCTGTGTGAAATCTGCTCCAATAGCTCAAGAGATGCCAAAACTATCTGTGTAGTGGATAATATTAGGGATGTTATTGCCATTGAGAACACACAGCAATTCAAAGGTTTATACCATGTGCTTGGTGGCGTAATCTCTCCTATGGATGGTATCGGTCCTTCCGACCTGCATATAAACAGTTTGGTGAAACGCGTGGAAGAAGATAATATACAAGAAGTGATTTTAGCCCTTGGCGCTACCATGGAAGGAGATACTACTAATTTTTATATTTATAGAAAATTAGCCCCCTTCGATGTACGAATTACTACCATTGCAAGAGGGGTTGCAGTAGGTGATGAATTGGAATATGCCGATGAGATAACTTTGGGACAATCGCTGACCAACAGAATCAATTTTTCAAGTATTATTTAAACACATGATAATGACACAAACATTTAAAAAATTAAATATAGTCTATTATACTTTCTACATGGCTGCACTGATAGTTGCCTTGATAGGCTATAAATTATGGAAAGCAGGCATGACAATAGATAGTTTTAGTGAAACAGGTATAGGCATAAGTTCCCTGTTAATCGTATTGGTACTCGCTTGCATTCCTTCAAGTCTGTTCTTTTTTAATAAAAAAACCAAACAATGGGCATTATTAGAAGATGAAAAGGAAAAACTTAGACTTTATACACGTGGTTCCATCATACGCTTGTCAGTTATAGGTGCTAATTTTTTACTTTGTATACTCTTTTTCTTTTTGCTAAATTCCCAAAATATGATTATACTTGCGGGGATTACGGCCGTTGCACTATTGTTCTGTAAACCGGCTAAACCCAAAATTATTACTGAACTCCAATTATATGATTATGAATGAATAATCTGTAAAATGATAGTTAAAAAAAATCTAAATATTAATACTTTAAAAATTGATATAAATGATCATTGCAGTTGATTTTGATGGCACCATAGTGACGCACGAATATCCCAAAATAGGGAAAGAAATACCTTTCGCGATAGCCACTTTGAAGAAAATTCAAACAGAATTTCCACATAGGTTGGTGTTATGGACTGTTAGAGAAGGTGAGTATTTAGAAGAAGCCGTGGAGTTTTGCAAAAAAAGAGGCTTGGAATTTTATGCCGTAAATGCCAACTATCCGGAAGAGAAACCACAATACAATGAACCCCGTAAATTAAAAGCAGATTTATTTATAGATGATAGAAACTTAGGTGGATTGCCTGATTGGGGCGTAATATATCATATGATTAAAAGTAAAAAGTACAGTGATTTCGATGCTCTTTTTAAACATTATTCCGGAAGGGACTCACAGCAATCAACCAAAAAAGAAGGTTTTTTTAAACGAATCTTTAGATAATCTTCAAGAACAAACATGGCTTTAGCAAACAAGAAATTAATACTACGAGCGGTTGAACCGGAAGATTTAGAACTTTTATATCTTTGGGAAAACATGCCTGAATACTGGAATACAGGCAACACACGCCAGCCTTATTCGAAATTTGCATTGAAAAATTATATCAGTCAGCTGCATGCAAACATCTATGATGCCGGACAATTGCGGATGATGATGGTTAGCCAAGCAGATAAAGAAACAGTAGGAACTGTGGATTTATTCGATTTTGATATTCACCATAGTCGCGTGGCTTTAGGTCTGTTTGTAGCACCCGACCAACACCGAAAAGGCTATGCAAAAGCTGCATTGCAATTAATTGAAAATTATGTATTTGATTTCTTGAAAATTAACCAGCTCTATTGTTTTATAGCGGTTGAAAACAAGGCGAGTGTGAAACTGTTTTCAAACGAAAACTTCAGCAAAGTACGCTTAGAAAAATGGATAAAATCAAGTGCTGATTACGATGATGTGTACATTTTTCAACAATTCAGAGAAGATTATTTAGCTAAAAAACAAGCTTAATTAATGTAGGTCTCTAATACCGTCACTTCCCCTTCCGGTAGGAGCGCTACTTCCGAAATAGAAGCAGGAATCAGTACAGTTTCACCTTTATTAATCATAATTGTTTGCTCTTCGATAATGATTTCGAAACCAAACAATTATGATTAATAAAGGTAAAACTGTACTGATTCCTGCTTCTAT
>CAYPYZ010000265.1:0-2533 GCA_964414805.1 uncultured Paludibacter sp. | reverse complement strand
TTTTCATATCCAATTGCATATCAGCCGTTATTTGGCGAGCCTTAATCATAGTCTCCTGCTCTTTAGCTTGAGCTTGTTTTTGCTTCTCAATATCAGCTTCTTTCGCTTTGCGGTATATTTTCTTAATCTCATATCGCTCAGGATTGATATTGTTTTTATTCATCTGAATAAGTACCAATCGGCCGGTCAGACTAACCTCGCCAATATCATGTCCGGGAGACGATTCCACAGCTACTATATCCCCTTTTTCCAAAGGGATTTTATCACTATTAATGAAATAAGCTTTACGGGTGTTTTTAAACTGTACTTCTACATAATCGGTTTCATGCTGTGATTCAGGCAAATCACTCAACCAATCGTAGGAGTTTAATTTTTGATGCGATCCAAGATTGAATCCTTTGTAGCTGCAACCATTGCAACTACTACAATCTCCATATATTTGTTCCATCTGTAATTACTTTTTTAAAAGGACAATAATTTTAAGCATTAAATCAAAAAATACCATTCTGGCATTTACGTTTTGCTCAATATGCCTTTGTGCCAAATTGAATTCATACATCAACGCTTCAATATTTCCTGCATGTATAAAAGCGGAAAAGTTTTCGGAAAAAGCCATTTCCTGTTGATCCAAATAGTTCAATTCAGTTTCCTGCAAATTTAATATAAAATTTTCTCTTAGCATATGCTGCGCATAAACTAAAAATCCTTTTTGCCTTTCTCTTCCGTAAGATGACTGTGCAATATCTTCCGACAACTTCCTTAAAGTCTTTAAAGAAGCATAGTTTCTCTTATTACCCACCATCCAAGCATCGCGCATAATATTTTTGAAAGTTTCGAAATATTGTTGCTGTTCCTGTCGATCAAGCCACAAGTTTTTTGCTTTCAGGTAACTGCCATTCGCAATGCGGGCAATGTGCTGCACATCCTGTTTTGCATTACTTGTTTGCTCATCGGTTTGCAATGCTGCAATAATATCTTCGGTAGCAAGGGGGGGAATAAATATCTGCTGTGCACGAGATAAAATGGTGCTGATAATGGTCTCCGGCCGATCGGAAACCAACAAAAACACCGTTTTAGCCGGCGGCTCTTCCAAGAATTTCAGCAATTTATTGGCACATGCCAAGTGCATTTTTTCAGGAAGCCAGATAATCATCACTTTATATTCAGATTCATAAGTCTTTAAATTTAGCTTACGTATAATTTCCTGACTTTCATTGGAATATATAATACCTTGCTTAGAATCTTTTGAAATTTTATCGAACCACTCATTAGCATTCATATAAGGATTTTCCAAAAAGGCTTCCCGAAATTCTTGAATAAAATCATCACAAACCACCGTAGTTTTATTAGCAGGTTTGATGATGGGGAATACAAAATGCAAATCCGGATGCGCTAATTTTGCGTATTTAACACAAGAAGGACAAAGGCCGCAAGCATCATTTTCAGTTCTATTTTCACAAGAGATATATTGTCCGTATGCCAATGCCAGAGCGAGTTTACCTATACCCTCCTGTCCGTGAAACATTTGAGCATGCGGAATGCGTTTTTCACGTACAGAACGTATAAGTCGCTCTTTAATAGCTTTTTGTCCAATTATCTCTGAAAATAACATATAAGACTTGCGTTCTTTTTATTAAGCCAAACAAAATTACTGTTTTTTTTTTAGATATGATAATTTTCTTTTATTTAATGAGCATAGAGTAACATAGAGGGGGTCACAGAGTACCACAGAGTAAAATCACAGAGAACACTGTGAGACACTGTGACCCCCTCCGTGATCCTCTGTGAAATCCTCTATGAAAATAAAAACTCAATATCCCAACAATTTTACCTATATTTGCACGTCATTTAAACGACACAGTTAACCAAAAAACCTATATGTCTATGGAAATAAACCAAATAACCCACGAAATTCTCGATTCAGCCTTCAAAGTTCATTCTGTCCTTGGTCCCGGACTGCTCGAATCAGCCTATCAAACCTGTTTAGTTTACGAACTACGAAACAAAAATCTCAAAGTAGAAGTTGAAAAGCCACTCCTCCTGATTTACGAAACCCTAAAATTAGATTGTGGCTATAGATTAGACCTATTAGTCGAAAATAAAGTAGTTGTTGAATTAAAAACAGTGGAAACATTTCATCCCGTACATACGGCACAACTGCTTACTTACTTAAAACTTACAGGCTGCGAAGTAGGATTGTTATTGAATTTTTATACGAAAAGTTTGAGGGATGGGATAAAGAGATTGAGATTGTGATAGGTGGATCACAGAGTTTATTTCACAGAGTACCACAGAGTAAGATCACAGAGTACCACAGTGAAACTCTGTGATTTCCTCTGTGAGACACTGTGAAACAAATCCCCCCCCCATCACAATACCACCTTCACAACCGTCTGCCCATTAACATTATCAATAACCACCATATAAACACCCCGCGCATATTGACCAATCGACAGGCTGTGATGATCAGTAGCAGTCCGCTGAACTGACAATAAATTACCGGCTAAATCATATAAACTGATGGTGTGTATTC
>CAYPYZ010000264.1:0-2547 GCA_964414805.1 uncultured Paludibacter sp. | reverse complement strand
TAGTAATATTGCAGGTTACTGTTTCTTCTCCTGCTTCAGCTGTAATTACTGCTTGCCCATCAGGACGTAAAGCATCTCTTAATGCTATAATCCATCCCTTATCATCAACAAAAACGTTAGGGTTATCAGAACTCCATATGACATTTTCACTTGTTCCTGTTGCATTTATTTTTTCCCATTTTCCTACTTTTAGAGAAATAAAACTTCTATTAAGGGTTAGCATTTATTATACCCCCTCAGTTATAAGAATATCCAGTGTTCCACTTCCGCCATGTATTGCGTTAATAGCTCCTTTGTATAGGTTTCCTTGCATAGCAGACATAGTATAGCTTTCTCCAGCGTTAATAGCAATTCCTTGCTCTGCTACAGCTGCTCCTCCAAAAGCTACGTAAATTTTGCTTTCAGTATCGTTTTGTATAAGTAGATACTTTCTCAAGCTATTTGCAGACACAACCTGGGTACTCGTATCAGCGACACTAACTTGCGTATGAGTTGGAGTCTCGTACTGACTTATTTCGTGTAAATAAGGAGCAGCATTTACAACTCTAAGTACGTATTTGTCGTTATCGTCTTTAATTGCTGTTATAGAAACTGCATCACCTGTTACTGGGTCAACAACCTCTGCGCCACCCCCAATAGGGAAAAATTCTTCTGCCATAACTACTCAACCTCCTCTGTTAATAAGATTCCTAACTTGCCTTCTCTGATAGCAAAATTCCATCTGTAGGTTTGTTCTGTATCAGGGTCTACTATTTTAAAAATATTCAGTCCTGATCCTCCTGTTATAGTCTCTTCCAATAATAGTTTAAAAGTAGGAGCTCTTTCAGTAACTAAATTATTAGGGTCCATATCAATCCAAGCGTTTTCTGTGTAGTTTTGAAACCAATTATGTCTTTCAGGGTTTGTTGCAGGAGTGATAATATCCTCATTCCATAAATTCATATACATATAACCTGTGTCTACTATCATCGCAATACCTAGTAGTAACCCCGCTGAGATAGTCAATGGCTGAGCAAGCTTTATTACTGTCCTTTTATTCGCAGCGTTTCCCATGTCTTCAGATGCTATAGTTCCTTCTACAAGTATCGGAGCTGCCTCATTAATATTTCTACCTAGCTTCCACCAACTGCTTTCTGCAACAGCTCTTATTCTATACTGTCCAGACGTCGGTGCACTTGCCCATGTAGGAAGGATTATTTGGTTAAAGGTCACCGCTTCATCCATCTTTTCGTACAGTACAGCTCCACGATAGGTGTCTGGAATAGTTTCGCGATTTCCATCCATCTCACTATCACCACGCGGGTGTTCCCATATAGTAGTAGTTTGTATCGTATCCCCTTCTGATGTAATTCATCAAACGCCCCTAAGACCCCTGCCACCCTCACTGAAGGTGCGTTTGATAAAATGCTCGCGGCGCGTTGCACACAAAACGTGCAATGAAGGTGCTAAAGCACCCGCGCTTTGGCGCATAATTCGTGCGAGCGCTCATTGAATCAAAACCAGCAGGGCTATTGGGTCCTGGTAAAACTAATTCTGCCCTCATCAAGTTCGTTGGCTGCTACGGTAACAGGATTTTTGGAGTCGCATTTTGTAAGCTTTTGCGACCCGCTTATTAATTGCTTTGCTCTTTTAGCAACAATAACCGAAAGAATAAACTTATTGTCTACCTTTTTCAGCAGCATATCTATCATTGGATAAATTATGAATATCACCGTCCTATTTTCCGGATTTTTGTTAGCACTAAATATATTCTTTTGATTTCACGTGCTGAGGGTATTTTATTTAAATTCAACTTGTGCCTCAAATGTCTTCCTGAAATGGTAACCATATATTGCATAGGTGATTGCCATTGGGAAAAGTCTTGGGCGCCTGAACAGTGTCCAGAAAAAAAGTTTCCAGTAATAAACCCTTTCACTTCCGACTATCCCCAGTTGAAACACTGATCTAAATAAGGCAGCAATATTACTAAAATTAATATCCATCATTCCCTTCTGCTGTTTAGTATTCGCCCGTAAAGCTGTACGATGTCACAGAATTCACAGTTGAAAGGACAACCACGGGAGTATTGAATATTCATCTATCTTTATCTTTCAGCTTGCTCACATTCATGTCAATCACCTTTTTTTCCCATTCCTCCGGAAGCATTGCGGCAACCGTGAGCAAGCCCAGGGGAGGAAACCCGGCCTTTTTTGATATGAATTTCAATGCATGTCTGAAACCCCAGAATGTATCGGGGAAGTGCGGGTAAACCAATAAAGCTTTCATAGCTAATTACTCCTTGTATTATATATTTGTAGTTCTTCAGTGTTCTTAACCACTGTTGTCCTTTTGGATATCTCCATTAATGCAATACCATAAGAAACCAGGCTCTCCGAACCCTGATTGTAGTTTATGCCGGCTTTATTCAATCCGTCATAGCAGGCGCCGGTTTCCCTATCTATTAACGGCAGACCCTTTGAGTTTATTCCTGTAAACCAGGAAAAACATTTTACGGCATTGCTCAAATATTGTTTATCGTTCACTGCCTCATAATAGCTCAAGTATGCA
>CAYPYZ010000263.1:0-2554 GCA_964414805.1 uncultured Paludibacter sp. | reverse complement strand
ACAACCATAATAAGCGACACCATACTTCAACTTGAAATTTTCAACGAAGGCCTACCTGAAGATGTTAGGAATAGTATTACCTCTAATCTGGATTCGGTTTTTAATACATTAAAGTTATGGCTGGAAAACCTGGTTAAAACTGTATTAAACGCTTTTGCCAAACTTCCCACATTTCTTCTGGTAACAATAATTACAATACTAGCAACTTATTTCTTCTCTAAAGATAAAGACCTGATCATCAAAGGCTTTATATACCTTGTACCAGAAAAATGGAAGCCACAAGCAAACAAGGTGTTTGAAAAAATTGCCATCGATATGATGGGTTTTATTAAGGGAAGATTTGTCCTGTTACTAATCTCAACTACCATAGCAGCTGTTGGTTTAATTTTGCTAAATACCAGATACTGGCTGATATTGGCAATTCTCATTGGAATTTTAGATATTATTCCAACGGTTGGCCCTGGAATTATCTTTACACCCTGGGTCTTCTTTACATTTTTGCTTGGTGATCCCAGACGTGCGATTTTACTGATGGTCTTGTATTTAATTATCTTCGCCTCTCGACAATTTATCGAACCCAAAATCATCAGCAGTTCCGTAGGTATCCATCCGCTAATTATGCTTTTGGCAATATATGGAGGATATATCTTTTTTGGTGTTTTTGGAATCATCATCGGACCTATACTTGCAATCGTTTTTAAAGCAGCGATAAACACAGGCATATTAAAATCCACAAGCTTCCCTGAATAGAAGGGAAGTTTTTTTCTAACACTAAAGGTAATACTGTTAAGGAGCAATGTTATGATTCAACTTCCAATTAGTATTATCTTATTATCTGTAGTTATGCTGTTAACTTTGCTGGGTTTGGCCCAACGTGTGCTGGACCGAATGCGTCTAACCGATAAGACGGCTTTAGTACTACTACTGCTTCTAATTATATCACATTTTCTACCAAAAGTTTCAATAACATCATATCTTGCTTTAAATCTCGGTGCGCTCATCCCTTTGGGGGTCATTGGATATCTTTTGATCACAGCTGAAAAGGATGAACGTATCAGAGCCATCACAATCAGTCTTGTTACTGCTTTTATACTATGGCTTACGGACCGGCTGTTACCTACCACCCCAGGAAAACTGTTCTTCGATTTGGACCCTCTATACATCCCCGGAATTGTGGCCGGGTTAGTTTCATATTTTACTACCCGTTCACGACGAAGTGCGTTTATCAGCGCCATTGCAGCAGTATTTCTTACTGATTTATGGGCGGCATTCTCTGTTTCCCCAAAAACATATCATGCACAGATTGTTTTAGGTGGTGGCGGTGTATTTGATGCCTTGCTAATTAACGGTATAATCGCAGTTCTAATTGCAGAAGGTATTGGTGAAATTGTAGAACGAATTCATCGCGGACCAGCAAAAGTAAAAGATATAGAAGATGGTGATCACCATGACTAAGTATATGACTCTCTTTGTGACTCTACTTGTTTTTATTTGTTCAGCAACCTGCCAAGCACTGGATATAAATAAATTTACCTATGAATTCTCCCAGGATCTGGATGTTGAAGAAATCTGGGATGAATGGTTACAACCCGGAGAATATTTTACCATGTTGTCCCCAGATGAAGAAATCATTATGCAGACAGCACGTCGAATATATGTATCAGATGAGTTTCTTACCAGTGATAATAAACTTTATAAAGTCATCAGTGTTAGTGGCAACACTGCTTATACCGCCTTTGTAGAAGAAGTCAAATTAAGTGATCAAATTATTTCTCTGCGAGAAATACGCCAATCTCTGGGACTAAGTGTCGTTGAAGCCCAAGAGGATGATAAATCCGGGATAATTGGTATCTATCACACACATAACGCTGAATCCTATGTGCCTTCTGACGGTGTAGAAAGCATTGACGGTAAGGGTGGAATTCATAGTGTTGGTTCAGCATTTGCAGAAACATTAAATAAACTCGGTGTTGAAGCTGATTATTCTGAAACACTGCATTTACCGCATGATCGCAGTGCATATCGCCGTTCACGAAATACTGTGCTGGAATTGCTGTCACATAATCCAGATGGTATTTTTGACGTCCACCGGGATGCGGCTCCTAAAAATGCATATGCAGCTGAGATTGGTGATACATGGGTTACTCAAGTTCAATTTGTAGTCGGTCGTCAAAATCAAAATCTTGGTATTAATCGTCAATATGCCGAAAGTCTTAAAGCTGTTGCCGATAAAGTCTATCCGGGATTAATCAAAGGCATTTTCTATGCCCGTGGTAATTATAACCAGGACTTAACCCCATTAAGTTTGCTGATAGAGGTTGGTGCCCATACCAATTCTAAGGAAGCGGCAGCTCGCGGTATTTCATTATTTGCTGAAGTAGTTGATTATTACTTTTATGGTCCAAAGGAAAATCGACAAGGTATTTCTAATAAAGGCTCGATTGCTTCCATAAAAACAATATTTTGGGTGCTTCTATTTATTACTGCTACAGGAACTGTGTTTTATGTAATCAATTCGGGCGGTTGGAAGGAAGCTCTGGCACGACTTAGACGT
>CAYPYZ010000262.1:0-2585 GCA_964414805.1 uncultured Paludibacter sp. | reverse complement strand
ATCATATTTCCCTAACTTATCTATATTATAAAATGGGTCTTCATGCGCTTGTTTACCACCGAAAGTTAAATCACTGCCATCGCCGGCAGGTTTTTCTATTTCAAAACTAATATCTTCAGATGCCTCAGTGTTTGTAGCTATTGTTTCATCTTCAATAGATTCATCGTTCTCATTGACTATCCATTCTTCCGGAATAATCTCCGTGCCTACAGCTACAGCACTTTCAGTATCCTCTTCTTCATCAAGGTCTATAGTTGTATCTTCTTGCTTCTTTTTATTATCAAAAATACTGCTGATATAACGACTTGCCTTAGTGGAACTGATGATTGCATATACAAGCAAACTGCCTATGGCAACAAGCATTAAGCCCAACTCTCCTATATAAGAAACCAACCAAGTACTGATGGCTAAACCATGATTACCACCTAATTTGAAGAAGAAATCTGTTGTGAAATAATGATCAATAAATCCTAAGCTTACAGATAAAAAAATCAACCAGAATGCTGCATGGAAAAAAGCTTTCCATAAAGAATAAAGTTTCCTTTTCATCAATCTAAAAGCAAGGATAAAGGAAAAAATCGGGAAAGCAAAAGCACCTAAACCAAAACCCTGATCTATCACTTTATGCGCAAAAAGAGCACCCATCACGTTAGCGATGTTTTTAATGTCGGAACGCGATCCAAAGAGTTCTTTACCCGTCAGTGTCATCTTGCTTAAATCATCTGCACCGGTGAAAAAATAGGAAATCATGCCTATAAAAAAATATACAGTAGCTGACAATAAGATGATCCCAAGGATAAGATGCAATCTTTCATTTTTTAAAAACTGCATTAAATCTTTCAACCACACGCGCTCTTTGGGCTTTTTCTTCTTTTTGGGCTGAGATGATTTGCCCTTTGAGACCGACAAAGGCATTGTCTTAGTAGCCGGTTTCTTTTTAATACGTGTTATTTTTGGAGTTGTAGGTGACATATATAGATTTTCAACTATGATAGCGTATAATTTGCAAAAATAACAAAAAAATAGGCTTTTATCCCTATATTTGATATAATTTTACAGTAAATAATTTTTACGCCTAATATTCTTATTATTTGTCTATGTCTGTTCTTAGAACTACTGCATTATCAATAGGTTATATCAACAAAGGTCAATCTGTCATCGTTCAATCAGATTTAAATCTTCAGCTTGCTCAAGGTGAATTGCTGTGTTTGATTGGTCCGAATGGTAGTGGCAAAAGTACTTTATTGCGTACGCTCACAGGTTTGCAGGCTCCCCTTTCGGGAAATGCGTATATACATGGCAAGGATGTGCAAAAAATTGCCATGAAAGAACGGGCTCAATTGATTTCTTTGGTACTTACGGATAGGGTAGAGATTGAGCATGCTACTGTGTATGACTTAGTTGCGATGGGACGCCATCCACATAGTGGTTGGTTAGGGAAAATCAGTGAAAAAGATCAAGATTTGGTTGCACAAGCATTGGAAAGGATGCACTTGCAAGAGATGAAGCATAGACCATTTGCTCAATTATCCGATGGTGAAAAACAACGGGCTATGATTGCTAAAGCCTTTGTGCAAGATACACCCATCATGATTTTGGATGAGCCAACTGCTCATTTGGATTTGCCCAATCGAATAGAAATAATGCTGTTATTGCATCAGATGGCACATGAAACTAACAAAACCATCTTACTTTCTACCCACGAATTAGATATGGCTTTGCAAGCAGCAGACAGGGTTTGGTTGATGTCTAAACATCAAGGTATAGAAGTAGGAGTTCCGGAAGATTTGGTTTTAAATGGAAAATTCCATGATGCTTTCCAAAGTGAGCATTATGTTTTTAATCCTGCTAATGGCAATTTTTCCATGAATTATATGGCTGATAAAAAGGTGTCGGTGCAAGGGGATAAAACTCGTATGTATTGGACTTTGCGTGCTTTAGCAAGAGCGGGATATAAGGCTGAAGAAAAGACCAATCCCCTGATTATCATTGAAGATAATTGCTGGAGGATTGGTCAAAATCAATATAACTCCATTGAGGAGCTGTTAGATGGATTAGCGCACGCCGTGCATCATGCGGACTAATTTCTTATTCAGTGCAATCATCACTATTCCACATAAAATAACGAATAAGGCTACATAAAGGAAGATTCTTCCTGCGCCCATAGATTCTACGGAAGATGCTAAGAAGCCACCAATAATATTCGCTACAAAGGAGGATAATAGCCATACTCCCATCAATACAGAAGCATATTTAGGAGGCGAAAGTTTGGTTACCACCGATAAACCTACCGGCGATAAACATAATTCTCCTAAGGTGTGTAGTAGATAAGTCAATACTAACCAGATTAAACTTGCTTTGATGTTTATATCTGTTACGCCGTCACCGCCTCTTTCATATACTGCTCCTAACATAAAGAAGAAGCCTAAGCCAAGCACTATCATGCCCGTTCCCATTTTAATAGGAGTGGTCAGTTTCTTGCCAAACTTCGACATCCACAGCATGCCAAATAAAGGTGCAAATGTTACAATAAACAATGGATTCACAGATTGGAACCAAGGTGTTGGTATTTCAAAGCCCATAAT
>CAYPYZ010000261.1:0-2598 GCA_964414805.1 uncultured Paludibacter sp. | reverse complement strand
TGTTGCTTTACTTTTACCTGCTTATGAACAACAGCCATCCTACGCCCTCCGATCCTTTTATAATCATTCATGGTAAAAAACAAAACGAGAGAATACCATGAAAACAACAACAAGAATCAATCCGACAATCGCAAAATAAATCCAAGACATGGCTGAACCGATGCCATAGCCTAAACTACCAAATGAAGCACTCCGAATATTCGCCACAATCTTATTTGTAGGTGCTATAAAATAATCAACAATTGTATAGACTATATTTGTTAAAATTAGAGGACTTAACATTGGCAATGTGATCAACCAGAAATTTTCCCAACCAGTTGCCCCTTCAACATCAGCTGCTTCATATAATGACGGTGAAATGGCTTGTAATCCAGCAAGTAAAATTAATATTTGAATACCAGAGCTCCTAATTATATCAGGTATACCCTCAATAGCTAAAAGTATGTTTTCTAAAAACGCTTCGGGTAATTGGAACTTTGAAAGATATGTGCTAAACCCAGGAGTGGCTAGAAACATCTCTACTTCCTCCATGCCATACTCCAGGATGCCTGTCATATAGTCTTTCATTTCAATCTTTAAAATGATACCTGATGCCATAATAATTGGCAAAAATAGAATAGCACGAGCTATCCATCTGCCCCGAAACTGCTGATTGAGAATCATGGCTGCAAAGAAGCTGAAAACCAAAATCCAAAAAACACTTGTCACCATGGCAATGATAGTTTCTGTTAACTCCCGCACAAAAGTAGGATGAATGCGGAACACATAACGGAAATTTTCTATACCCACATATTTCAGTCCATATCCCGTTCGGGTAATCTCCAACTCACTTAAGCTAAAAATAGCTGATTGAATCAATGGGTAGAGAAACACAAGCAAAAATCCTATTATAAATGGTAGTGAAAAAAGATAACCAGCTAAAACATTTTGTTGTCTCAATGATAGACCTTTAAATCTCCTTATCTTCATTCTTCTTCACCTTCCATTACTAAATAACTTCTAGAATCAATCAAATGCTCTTCTATGTGAACCGGTACATCCCCATAATTTACTACAATTCGCGTACCATTTTCATAAACAGTTTCATATACATCTTTATCCAACTGATTGTGTGCAACGATTGTCTGACCCTGCAGAGGTTTCAAGACACTATTAACCTCTTGGTAAAACTCAAGTGCAAAATCTAACCATGTGCTGTAGTTTGTGGACAGCAAATATTGAAAAGGCGTGTCTTTTACAATGGAGGAGTCAGCATAACCCCATAAGAAGTAAGGATTAGCTCCAATTTCCAATATCTTCAGCAGCGTTTCTTGAGAATCAACTGTATAGTTTATTGGTTCACCGGCATAATTAACATAACCATGAATTACCATTTGGTAGAAAGGGATTTCCCGATCAGCAATAACAAAGCCACTGCTGTTTAGAGGCACATTCAGGACATGATCCGCATGCACCAATGCATAAGTGTTTGCCTTATCAATTATCAGAGATTTTTGCTCCGCAATTCTACTAACCGCACTTGCTATAACATCGCGAGCTTCTTGACGATCAATTAACTCTTCTTCTTTCTCTTGAAAATCAGAATTTATGTTTGTTCCCAAATCACTCAGGGACAATCCTTTTATATTGTAAGTATTGTAATCTGCGAGAAAACTAGCTAATAACAAATCTAGCTTAGACATAGACAATACGTAACTGTTGGTACCAGAAGGTAATTCCCTCCGCACTAAATACTTGTTTAAAGAATAAGCCGTGTGAGTACTAACTTTGAAACCATCATTATAACGGGTTTTTGCAGCAACTGTGAATGTTACATCCGGATAGAAGCTTATTTCCTTATCATTTAAGTAATTAACTAATGATATAAAACTAGAGCGATTACCCAAAGCAGTTTCTAAAAACACTTTGCTGGGATAAACGTGGTCAATACCACCTTCTAACCAGCCCCGATACCTAAGGACAAGGTTTTCTATACCACCAGCTTGTATTTCATCCACTAATGTTTTTACCTGGTCATGAGTGGTTAAAGGCTCTATCACAGTCCTTGGTATTCCCATAATTGGTTTTTTACGGTGAATTCCCCCAATTAGTTCAAGATAAAAAGGGATGTCTGATGTCACAGTTACCTTATCCAGATTATAACGCTCTACTAAATATTGCTGGTAAAGTCTAGCCATCCCAGAATAATTGGCATCTTCACCTTCCAGAAATAAATACCGCACTTGAATGTCACTTTCTGGTAAAATTGGTTGATAAGTATTAACGTAAGCACCACCACCACCTCTGGCACTTTGAGCTAATTGAACTCTACCCACGGGAATAAGTTTGAACTTTGCATAAACAGTATCAACAGGATTAACCTTGCCTGATGTTTCCACCACAATACTTGCCAAAGCATCGCCTCTTTCGATTATGGAAAAAAACCCTGCATCCCCATGATTCATCCCAAAAACTGGTAATAATTGCTTTTGAAAGTGACGTTGAAGTTCCTGCTCCGATACAGCATCTTCCGGTCCACCAATGTTAGATAAATCACGACCATATAAGGGTTGCTGCAAAATCAGATCATTTGTTTGACGAACTCGGTTGCCAGAGAGA
>CAYPYZ010000260.1:0-2623 GCA_964414805.1 uncultured Paludibacter sp. | reverse complement strand
ACACATTGCTCATGAATTTCGGACATGATTTGTTTCAGTTTGGTATCTACTTCTTTAGCAGTCCAATTCAAATGCATAGCATTCTGTGTCATTTCTAAACCAGAAGTTGCAACACCACCGGCATTCACAGCTTTACCAGGAGCATACAACATTTTATGATCGATAAATACATCTATGGCTTCAGGTGTACATCCCATATTGGATACTTCTGCCACACATAAAACACCATTCTTCCTTAATTGTTCAGCATCATCTCCATTGAGCTCATTTTGCGTAGCACAAGGCAGGGCAATATCTACTTTTACTTCCCAAGGTTTTTTTCCGGCGATAAATGGAACACCAAATTTGTCAGCAAAAGGTTTTACAATATTTTGATTGGATGCTCTTAACTCAAGCATATAATCTATCTTCTCACCAGAAATACCATCTTCATCCAATACATAGCCATCAGGACCAGAAATAGTTACAACCTTGGCTCCCATCTCATTGGCTTTCAACACTGAACCCCAAGCCACATTACCAAATCCTGAAATAGCTACGCGCTTGCCTTGAATGCTTTCACCTATGGTGTCTAACATTTGGCTTACGAAATATAAAGCACCAAATCCGGTAGCTTCAGGACGAATCAAAGATCCACCATATTCAATACCCTTACCCGTGAAAACACCTACGTTTTCATGTGTCAGCTTGCGATGCATGCCATACATAAAACCTACTTCACGCGCTCCAACACCTATATCACCGGCAGGAATATCTATCTCCGGACCGATAAAACGCCATAGTTCCAACATAAAAGCCTGACAAAACTTCATGATTTCATTGGCTGATTTTCCGGTAGGATCGAAGTCAGAACCACCCTTAGCACCACCCATAGGCAAGGTTGTCAGCGCATTTTTAAAAGTTTGTTCAAAACCTAAAAATTTCAAAGTTGAGAGTGTAACATGCGGATTAAAGCGAATACCACCTTTGTAAGGGCCAATAGCATTATTAAATTGCACACGATATCCTAAATTCACATGTATCTGTCCCTTATCATCTACCCAAGGCACTTTGAATGTATAAATACGATCGGGTTCTACCAATCTTTCAATAATTTGTGCCTTTTCAAATTCAGGATGCTCATTATATACGTCTTTAATACTTAAAAGCACTTCCCTAACAGCCTGCATGTATTCAGGCTCACCGGGATGTCTTGCATCAAGCGAAGCAATTAGTTTCTCAATATCCATTGATTGTAAATTTAAATTATTGGTAAATTTGATTGATTTGAAAACCAATCAGTTTCGAAAAATGCAAAAGTACAAAAAATAATGCTTTTTCAAGCATTATTCTATAAAAATCTATTATTTTTTTTCATTATTTATACTATTCACTGTTTTTTAGATAATTATGCCATTTTGATATATGAATTTTGAAGTGATATAATTTACTTAACTAAACCTAACAAGCTCTTGTTTATCACAACAAGTTTATTACTTTTGTCGGTTTGAAAATAATTTTTAATAAAAACCCATTTAAAATGTCAACAAACCAAAAGAAGAAAGGACACCCAAAAGGCCTTTATTTACTGTTCTTTACAGAAATGTGGGAACGATTTAGTTATTATGGGATGCGTGGTATCCTTATTCTCTATCTTACTAAATCTTTTCTTGCAGGCGGTCTGGCTATAGAAGCGCAAGACGCAAGCTTGATATATGGTTTCTTTACCGGATTCGTATATTTCACACCTATTATTGGTGGCTGGTTAGCCGATAAGTATTTAGGACAAAGACATGCCGTCACCATAGGCGGTTTTACTATGATGGCCGGACAATTAATGCTGTTTGCACTGAATACGCATGTCGGTTTGTATATAGGTCTATTCCTACTAATCATTGGAAATGGATTTTTTAAACCCAATATTTCTACTTTAGTTGGTGGTCTGTATGAAGATGGAGACGACAGGCGCGATGCTGCTTTCTCTATTTTCTACATGGGAATTAACTTAGGTGCATTTATGGCTCCCTTGGTGATTGGTTATTTGACTGACGGTCTATTTGCTGTTAAAGGAATCAGTGAATTAGGTGAAACCGTTATATTAAGTTATGGCTATAGATACGGATTTTTAGCTGCCGCAATAGGTATGTTCCTCGGACAAATGCTATTCAACACCCTCGGGAATAAATACTTAGGTGAAATTGGCATGAAGCCGGGTGGTTCTATGGTTAATAGCATGTCGGCGGAAGAATTGGCTATTAAGAACAAACAACCACTTACCAAAGAAGAAAGACAAAGAGTGATAGTGATTTTCGTGATTTTCGTATTTGCTATCTTCTTCTGGGCAGGCTTTGAACAAGCAGGTTCTTCTTTAAGCTTATATACTGATAATTATATCGATAGAACCATTATGGGCTTTGAAATCCCAACACCTTGGTTCCAATCTGTCAACCCCTTATTTATTGTAACATTTGCACCTTTATTTGGCATGCTGTGGATGTCGAAATTTGGTAAGAAACTGACTACTCCTATTAAAATGGGAGTCGGTATGATAGTGCTTGGCTTAGGCTTCTTCTTTATGTTAGGAGCAGTAGCTGAAAGAGGCGGTGATGGCGTAACGGATATAAACATCAAAGCAAGTTTGATC
>CAYPYZ010000259.1:0-2635 GCA_964414805.1 uncultured Paludibacter sp. | reverse complement strand
AAGCCGTTATTATCCACAACGCCAAAATGCTCGCTAAAACCGGTCAAAAAATCATACAAATACTACCGGTTAATGATACGACTACCACCTATACATGGACGGATTCCTATCCTTATTCCGCTATTTCAATTTATGCTTTGCATCCGCAATATTTTGCCTATAGTCAATATCAACTACAAAATAAAGCCCAGCAAAAGGCCTTTGATGCAACAGCTAAAAAGCTGAATGCAGGTGATACAGTGGATTATGAAGGCGTTATGCAGTTCAAATTGCAATATATTGCAGCACTTTATCAAGAAACAGCCAAGGCGGTTTTATCAAGCAAAGCCTATAAAGATTTTTATCAAACCAATGAGCATTGGTTATTCCCTTATGCTTGTTTTTCTGTCTTGCGCGATAAGTATAAAACTGCTCATTTTCCGGATTGGAAACAATTCAAAACCTATCATAAAAAGAAATTACAATCATGGATAGAAACGGATAATAAAGTTGCTGAAAGTATTCATTTAGTTTACTTTACACAATTCTTATTGCATCAACAATTATTGGATGCAAGTGCCTATGCAAAAGGTAAATCTGTGATTTTAAAAGGAGATATCCCCATAGGTATCAGCAGGGATAGCGTAGAAGCATGGACGGAACCACATTTATTCAATATGGATGTTCAGACCGGAGCGCCCCCTGATGATTTTTCTGTAAATGGTCAAAATTGGGGATTTCCAACCTATAATTGGCATAATATTGCGCAAGATGGTTTTAAATGGTGGATCAACCGCTTCCGTAAAATGGCTGATTATTTTGATGCCTATCGTATCGACCATATATTAGGATTTTTCCGTATTTGGGAAATACCTTTGCATTCCGTGCAAGGATTATTGGGTTATTTCTCACCGGCATTGCCTTTCAGTGTGCAGGAAATCAATAATTTCGGTTTGCATTTCGATGCAAATGCCATGACCAAAGCATCTATACGTGAGCAAGATTTACAAGAGATTTTTGGTGATAAAAAAGATGAAATTATTGCTAAGTACTTGAACAGAATAGATTATGAACGCTTTGAGTTGCGGGAGTTTTGCAATACCCAGCAAAAGATTAAGGCAATTTTTGCGGAAGCTAAGGATGAAGAATCAAAAAACTTACGGGATGGCTTGTATGCTATCTGCAATGAAGTATTGTTTGTACAAGATAAATACGACACTCAAAAATTCCATCCAAGGATTTCCGGACAACATAGTTTTGCTTTCAAACACATGCAAGAGCATGAAAAACATGCCTATAATAACTTATATGACCATTTCTTCTATCATAGACATAATGAGTTTTGGTATGCCGAAGCTATGAAGAAACTGCCTGCGTTGATTGCTTCTACAAAGATGTTGGTTTGCGGGGAAGATTTGGGTATGATACCCGCTTGTGTACCGCAAGCTATGCAAGATTTGAAAATTTTGAGTTTAGAGATACAGCGTATGCCTAAGACTTATCAAGTACTATTTGAGAATTTAGAGCGCATACCTTATATGTCGGTTTGCACCACTTCTACGCATGATATGTCGCCTGTGCGACTTTGGTGGGAGGAGAATGCAGCCAATACCCAAGAATATTATCATAAAGAATTATGGCGTAGCGGTGAAGCTCCTGCAAGTTGTAGCGCAGAGCTTTGCGAAGCAATTTTGCAAAAGCACTTACATGCCCCGGCTATGTTAGCCATCATACCTTGGCAAGATTGGTTGGCTATAGATGAAGGGTTGAGACGAGAAAATGCTGCGGATGAGCGCATTAATATTCCGGCTATTGTCAATCATTATTGGAACTATAGGATGCATATGCAGTTGGAGGACTTGCTATTTGAAAATGAGTTGAATGAGCGCTTAACTGCTATCATCAAGCATGCAGGAAGATAATTGAAAAACTTGTAATTATTACGTATCTTTGAGACATCTTTTTTGGAAAAAGAAAACCAAATACTAATCTATATGTGTTATGAAAAGCACTAAACTAACAATTAAAGACATTGCGAAAGCATTGAATATCTCTGCTTCTACGGTGTCACGGGCATTAAATAATCATCCTGATATCAGCAAGGCTACGATTAAAAAAGTGCAGGATTATGCGCACAAGCATAGCTATATTCCTAATACTTTGGCCATGAGTTTAAGGACTCAGAAATCCAATATCATAGGTGTGATTGTTCCTGAATTAGCTAATCATTTTTTCTCCTCTGTGCTTTCAGGTATGGAGCAAGAAGCGGAAGATGAAGATTATCATGTGATTGTTTGCCAATCTTCCGAAAGTTTTGAAAAGGAGATAAGAAATGTTCAAACCATGATTAATGCAAGAGTGTGCGGAGTATTAGCTTCTTTATCAAAAAACACTAAACAGTTCGAACATTTCCAATCCTTGATAGATTTGGATATTCCCTTGATATTTTTTGATCGTATTTGTCCGGAATTATATACGGAGAAAGTAGTGGTAGACGACTATCAGGGCACTTATGATGCAGTAGAGTATATGATACAAACCGGTTGCAAACGCATTGCATTTTTTGGAGCACCTTTAAACTTGGAGATTTCGAAAAATAGAAGAAATGGCTATACGGATGCTATGTTGAAAAATCAAATTAAAATAGATGATAATT
>CAYPYZ010000258.1:0-2683 GCA_964414805.1 uncultured Paludibacter sp. | reverse complement strand
AATTGGAGCTAAGCGCTAAAACCGATGAGCTTAAACGCATACTTACCCTTGCTGAACAGCAAAACCTGACTTTATTATATGCCGCAAAAAGCAAAGAAATCAACCATGCTCGGATTTTATTGGACGTATTAATGCAATTGATTTAAGCTATGTTAGGAACATATAGCATGTAAGAATCATAAAAAAGGCTGTATGTTATCTTCTGCATACAGCCTTTTTACGATACTTTATTCAAGCCCTAACACTTATTTTTTTAGAAGAAGAAACTTAGGCTCAGACTGGTTATTGGAGCATTGGCTACATGAAATTCCGTTCCACCCGGCGAAACCAATGTTTCTTTGGTAGTTACTTGCGTCACGTCCCAAAATTCTGTAACTGTTGTACGCTTGGCTCCTTTCACACCAGCTGCCATCAAGGATATTTCACCACCTAAAGCTATGTTTTTGGTGATAAAGAAATCCACTCCTACAATACCTCTCAAGCCATAGTAAAAATCATTGCCAAGGTTTTTAGCGTACAATGTTCTGGTACCTCCTACAACATTGGAGTTCATATTCGTAGAACTGGGTACTTTATTAGCCTCAGTGATGGG
This sequence comes from uncultured Paludibacter sp., assembly GCA_964414805.1. Classification (GTDB taxonomy): domain Bacteria; phylum Bacteroidota; class Bacteroidia; order Bacteroidales; family Paludibacteraceae; genus Paludibacter. Next base: position 2,091 of record CAYPYZ010000258.1, on the reverse strand, counting down.
ATTGCCATACTTATACTTATCAGTAGAAGTAGTTACGCCCATGAAAATTTCTGCTGCTACATAACCTTGCACACGTGATACACCTACACGCTTCTCAATGCCACCGGCTATTTCATAATCAGATTTTTTTCCTTTCCATACATCTACTACACGGGCATCTACATCCCCATCTTCTATCAATTTAAAATCGTCTTGCACATAATAATTATTGCTGAAGTTATTAGTACCAACTGTTAAACGTGCCCTTACGGCTAAATCATCTTCCAAAAAATACTTACCCATGATATCTTGTCTGAAGGACTCAAAACTCGGTGAAACCGCTGAAACACCACCATCAAAACTCAGCACATCTGCTGCATAATCTAAAAATGGAGCTGCATCGATAATCAAGGCAAAATCTCCTGCTTTAGGCAATAATTCCTTCACATCTCTCTTAGACTTAACTCCTTGATCTTGACTAAATAATGGACAGCTTAAAAAGCTGAGTAAAACCACTAAAAAAAATAATTTTCTCATACTATAATATTTTAATTTGCAATGAATAATTATTAACGTTGTAAAGTAATCGTTTTTACATCTTCTTTGGTATATCCTGCTCTAAGTGGGAAAGTAGTAAAAGCGGCGGGAATACTATACACCTCATAGCTATCCTCAGTGGCACTCAGTTTTTTAACTGGCAAAATAACTGCAGCTGCCAATTTGATATTGATGAAATTGGGACTTTCAGTCAATGGTGGGCATAAATGCTCTATTGTCAATCTACCACCACTTTCAACATTCACCGAAAATACTTTGTCATTTTCTGTTTTTAACGCATCCTTATCTATAGTTACTATCACCTCGGTACCGGTAGGAATTTCTATAAGCGTTGCGGTATTCTCATCTCTTACGTATTCTAATTTTGTTACGAACTTACCGGTCTCCGACCAATTAAGTGTTGTTGAAATAGCGGGAGCTGCTGTATAGGTGTAATTTTTTAGATAAGTAAAATTCTCACGCACGGCAATAGTTTGCGCTCCGGATACAGAATACACTTTCTCGCTGCTTGAATGAGCACTCTGCTCATCAGCTACGAATTCTTCACAGCTAATGGTGTAAGTGACTGCGTTAGCAACAGCCGGAAGAGATATTACATATTCTCCGTTTTCTTTTACTGTCGTTTCTTTTGCAAAAACTCCGGTTGTTGAAGTGATACCAAAATTAGAATAATCCGTTGTAAACTTAATTTTAGTTCCCTCCGGAGCATAATTAATTTCAGTAGCTCTTAAATCTATGTTGGCAAAAGCCACCCCCGTAACAGTTGCTTTTCCTAAAGCTTCAGCCGTAACCGGATCAGATAGCTCGTAAGGGCTACAAGCATTGAAAATCAGTGTGATAATAGCAGTAATAAATAATCCTTTTCTCATAATTTCTTGTAATTTAACGTTCGACATAGTTGGAAACTGCAAATATACTAAACATTATTTAAATTTAATCGTTTTGTATAAAAAATTTTACTTGTTTTTAATTTTTTTTTCGTCCATGATAATTTAAAATAAAGATTAAATAATTCATATAGTTGAAAATTAATCGAAGGTTCAAATAAATCTTTCCTACTTTAGCACAGCATATAAAAACATGCTATACTAATTTTCAACTATTTATGACTAAAAAGAATAAGATAATATTGGTAGCAGCCATTATCCTGCTCATCTTAGGCATTATTTTTTATCCCAAAATATTGGGCCTTTTTAAAGCAGAAACAGACCTAAACGCAACTGCAACGCCTACACAGCCAAAACAACAATTATTGGTAAATGCTAAGGTGCTAACTCCCCAAAAACTGACGGACGTATTTCGCACCAAAGGGCAATTATTACCAGACGAAGAAGTGGATTTATCGTTTGAGACTTCCGGAAAAATAACGGACATCTTATTTAAAGAAGGCTCTACAGTGAGCAAAGGTACTTTATTGGCGAAAGTAAACGACCAACCGCTACAAGCCGAACTCAAAAAATTGGAAGCACAAATACCTTTGGCACGTGAAAGGGTGAATCGCCAGCGGACTTTATTAGATAAAGATGCGGTGAGCCAAGAGGCCTATCAAGCCGT
>CAYPYZ010000257.1:0-2685 GCA_964414805.1 uncultured Paludibacter sp. | reverse complement strand
CGAGCGTGTTTAATAGCGTCTCCAATTGTTTGATTAGTTCCGGCACAGTCATAGATTACATCTGCCTTATCGGGCCCGAATGAATCTACCAATGCTGTCCCAAAGTCAATATTTTTGGTGTTATATCCACTATCAATACCACATTTCAGAGCGAGGCCGATGCGAAAGTCACTAATATCAGTAACCATTACTTTCGCTGCTCCCTTGGCTTTAGCAGTTTGAGCGATTAGATTTCCGATAGGTCCTGCTCCGATAACTGCAACATTAAGACCTGTAACATCACCCATACGCCGAATTGCATGGACGGCCACAGCCATAGGTTCAATCATAGCCCCATCTTTGAAATCCATTCCCTGTGGGAGAGGGGTAACTCGTTTTTGGTTTACTGAAAAGTACGTTGAGGCCGTCCCAGTTGTTTGAAAACCCATGACTTTTAAATTTTCGCACAAGTTGTATTTCCCATGGCGACATGGGTGACAGGTGCCACCAACGACCTGTGGTTCAATTGTAACACGCTGGCCTATTGTTAAATCACTGACTTGCGTACCCATTGCCACAATCTCACCAGAGACCTCATGGCCTTGAGTAACGGGGTAGGTGGTGAATGCGTGTTTGCCATGCATTACGTGGATGTCGCTTCCACAGATTCCAATCATCTGAATTTTCACAAGCACATCATAATCACCAACTTCTGGGACAGGCACTTCTTTAAATAAAATGTTCCCAGGCTTTGTCATAATTTGTTGTAACATCGTCTTATTCATATCTTATTCCCCTTGGATATTTAGAATACTGTTTTATTTTCTAGGAGATTTTTCCATTTCCTTTTACAATTCTACTACAAAACATACTGTGAATATTATGGCTAAACCCCAGGATGCAAAAGAAAAAGAATTTGGTTGACAACCATTGTAAGTATTGTATACTAACTTATGGGGGTTGACAAGCTTTGATTCAAAAAGGGGATCCAGAACAAGCAAGACAAATCAATATTGCACTAATTTTGAATTTGCTTAAGTCTGAAAAAACTTTATCTCGAGCCCAAATTGCTAAGAATCTTAATCTTAGTAAAATGACAGTATCAACCATCATCGGTGATTTGATTGAAGAGCGCCTTATTGTCGAGATTGGCGAAGGAAAAGGAAAACGAACCGGTGGAAGAAAACCAATACTCCTTCAACTCACACAAAACACAAAAGCCGTAATTGGTATCGATGTGGGGCGAACGAATATTGTTGCTGCTATCGGCGGGCTTTCTGGAACTTTAAAAAAAGAAATCCGAGTAGCTACAAATTTAGATCACTCTTTAGAAAATATCCTTCAGCAATTAACCACTGTTGTAGAAGAATTGATTGTTTCAAGTAAAATTGATAGGTCAAATATTCTTGGTATTGGATTTTCCATTGGCGGCCTTATTAATAAAAAACAAGGATTTATTGATGTTTCTCCTGATTTTGATTGGAATAATGTTCCTATGCAGGAGATTCTTGAAAAACAATTCGATCTCCCTGTTGTCATTGACAATTGTTCGAGAGTGATGGCTCTAGGAGAGATGTGGCATGGAGCAGCAAAAAAAATAAAAAACCTATTCTATGTGAGTTTAGGATTTGGTTTAGGCTCAGCAATTGTTACTAATTATTCAATTTACGAAAATTATAGTGAGTTTGGTCATATACACATAACTAATAAACCAGTGATGTGCTATTGCGGGTTAAATGGTTGTTTAGAGGCCGTAGCTTCTGGACAAGCAATCGAGCGGGAAGCGAATGAAAAACTTATTGAGTTTGCCGCTCCTGGCACACAATTGAGTGGAAAAGATGTTCATAAGCTTGCAATTGAAGGCAATCATGTAGCTCGAAAGATTCTCGCTGATTCAGGGCGTTATCTTGGTCGCGCATTAGCGCTTGTCGCAAATATATTTCACCCAGAAAAAATTATTATTGGTGGGGGTGTTACAAATGCCCAAGAGTATGTGTACGTTCCAATGAAACATGAATTCATCTCCCACACGATGGAAGCCTTACGAGATTCAATTGAAATAGAGTTTTCAGAACTCGGTGATAAAACAGGTATTCTCGGGGCGGTTTCGTTGGCTCTGGATACATTTGTATTTCATTCGAATATTTTGAGCAGATAGGATTTAAAAAAATACAGTAAGTAAGTATAGGATATTTACTAAAGAAGGAAAGAATGACAGTCGTGCCAAACCGAAAAAGTAAATTATTTGGTCGGGATGAGATTCTCAACACAATGTTTAAATCTCGTGAAATGAGTTTAATAATTGTACTCTTGGTAGTCTCAATCGTCTTAACCATCGTAAAACCTGGAGTCTGCCTTACCCGAAAAAACTTTGATGCGATTCTAAATGGAATGGTCTTTGATCTGCTCACAGCAGGTGGAATGACGATTGCATTTATTCTATGGGGCATTGATCTCTCGGTCGGTTCTGTTCTTGCATTGACAAGTATCATGACTGCAATGGCTTTGCGGGCGGGAATTTTCATTCCGGGTGCAATCTTCATTGGGTTAGCCGTTGCTGCCGCCTGCGGCATAATTAATGGCATATTAATTGGACGGTTCAAAATTGCTCCATTTATAGTTACGTTAGCAATGTTTTCAATGGCTAGAGGGATGGCTGTTGTGTTAACGTCTGGCTATTACTTATCGGGTTTGCCCGCAGCATTC
>CAYPYZ010000256.1:0-2689 GCA_964414805.1 uncultured Paludibacter sp. | reverse complement strand
GTATGTGAACCTATATATCCGGTACCACCGGTAACTAATATCTTTGACATATCAATCTATTTTAGTCTATTTTAGAACAACCGTTTAGGATAAATACCCTTACGCACTAATTCATTAATTTTCAAAACAACTTGTGGTCTGTCTTCAGCATAGGTAACGCCAAACCATTTGGAAGGAGTATCCAACACCTTACAACTGACTTTTTTATCCACTATCAACTCGTTTACAGCCAAAGGTATATAAAATTCAGACTTGAGATCTTGTCCTCTATCAATCAAAAATTGTTTGAAAATACTCCACGAATAATCAAAAAAATCTGGCGTAAAGCCCCACATATTCATGGAAACAGGGGTATCAGCCGGTATACTTACTTCTTCACCTTTTTCATCTAAATAGAAAATAGTGCCAGACTTTTCTTCTATATGAGTACGCTCTACAACCGTTTGTAGATAATCATGCTCATCGACTTCACATACGCCCCTGCTGACCGAACCACTTTCTGAAAGCGTATTGCCTACCCTATAACCTACCATACAATATTCATCCTGCTTGCCTGCTACAGACCTCAAAAAATCAGCTATAATTTGGAAAGATTCCTGACCATAATAATCATCGGCATTGATTACAACAAAGGGCTCTTTAATCACATCTTTGCCCATCAACACAGCATGGTTGGTACCCCATGGCTTTTCTCTTTCGGGATTATAGCTTACACCTTCAGGAACTATATTTAATTCTTGAAAAACGATGTCAACTTCTATTAAATCTTTGAATTTATCGACTACTATGGTTTGGAAATCTTGTTCAAAGCTTTCGCGAATAACAAAAACTACCTTGCCAAATCCAGCTTTAATAGCATCATAAATAGAATAATCCATGATGGTTTCACCCGATGGACCTAAGCCATCTAATTGTTTTAGACCACCATAGCGGCTTCCCATACCCGCTGCCAACACAAATAATGTAGGTTTCATAGAATAAATGTTTAATTTTAGAGGTACAAATGTACATTATTTTTTTGACTCTCATGGATAATGTTATGCACAATAATTTCAAATATCCCCATAAATCACGTATTTTTGCACTTCGTTTTATGTATTTAGACTTTTAATGACAGATTTAAAAAACATAAGTCTTGCGGCACAATATATCAAAGCAGGAAAATTAGTGGCTTTCCCTACTGAAACGGTCTATGGTTTAGGTGCAAATGCCCTTGATCCATTGGCTGTTGCTAAAATTTTCGACTTAAAAGCACGTCCTAATTTCGACCCATTGATAGTGCATATAGCAGATATGGCATCTATAGAAAAACTAACGATGGGAGGGGATGCAAGGGTGCAATTATTGGCTGAAGCTTTTTGGCCGGGACCACTTACCTTGATTTTGCCTAAGAGTGAATTGGTACCGGATATAGTAACTTCCGGTCTAAAAACAGTAGGCATTCGCATGCCGGATCATCCTATCGCATTGGAACTTATTCGTCAATCCGGTTGCCCAATAGCAGCTCCCAGTGCGAACAAATTCGGACAAATTAGTCCTACCAAAGCACAACATGTCCTAAAACAACTCCCCCATGTAGATTATATTTTAGATGGTGGTAGTACGCAAGTAGGAATAGAATCGACTATTATTTCCTTGAATGAACATGGTTTTGAAATCCTCAGACATGGCATTATTACTAAAGAGGCAATTGAAGCTATCGTACCACATCATAAGCCATTACCTGAAAATCAAAGAGATATCGTTAGCCCAGGTATGCTAAAATCACATTATAGTCCCGCTAAACCAATTTATATTTTAAAAGATGATAAATTACCTGCGAATATAGACAAAAGTAAAGCAGGATTAATTATAGTAAAAGATAAGAACATTTCAGGCTTTAAAACTGTTGTTAGTCTAAGTGATGATGGGGATTTGAGAACCTGTGCAGTAAATCTTTTTGCTGCCATGCATCACTTAGAGGAGGCAGACATAGATTATATTTTGGTGGAACCTGTTCCCGAAAAAGGCATAGGCATAGCCATTATGGATAAACTAAAAAAGGCCTCCTACCAATATTTATAATATCAAGATGGACGTAGCATGATTACTTCTATCCTTAGTGTAAAAAAATGATTAAACTTCTTCGCAAACACCATAAGTGGTTAGGTATTATCTTATTGATTTTCTTTGTCCTGTTCAGCATATCCGGTATTATCCTCAACCATAGAAAAACTTTCTCAAATTTTCATATCAAAAGGGAGTATGTTCCCGGAAACTATAGCTATAAAGATTGGAATTTTTCTACAGTGCGATCTACGGAGAAAATTGGTGCAGATAGCATCTTGATTTATGGCAATATAGGTGTTTGGCTGACTGACAGCACTTTTAGTAAATTTGAAAATTTCAATGCCGGTTTCCCTAAAGGAGTGGATAATCACCAAGTTTCTAAAGTATTAAACATCAACGATAAGCAAGTTGCCATCGGTTCTCGGATAGGTCTGTTTCTCTATTCAAAAGGCGAAGAAGGATTGCAAGCTATAAGGCTTCCTGAAAAGGAAAACTATATAACGGACTTAATCATGCGAGACGATACCTTGATGGTATTGACACGCTCGCATTTATTCCGTTCTACCGACTATCAAACATTTGAGCAAATTGATTTACCTGCGCCTGCTCATTATAAAAATAAAATCGGTTTATTCAAAAC
>CAYPYZ010000255.1:0-2701 GCA_964414805.1 uncultured Paludibacter sp. | reverse complement strand
AGCATGGGGATTTCGGGTTTCGGTTGTGCCGGAAGTTTGTATTGTGCGGCTGACATCCCACCGCTGCCGGAATAAGTAGGTGCAAAAGCAAGCGTCGAAGACTGTGAAGACACGCGAGGCGTAGGCTTCACGTTTGCAGACCCATAATTCGGGAACGGCTTACTATACCCACCGCCTGCATCAGATTGATATCTTAATCTTAATGCCATATCCTCACTTCCTTTCTTCTTGATGGCCATGGACAGCGATGTCGAGTGTAAAGCCATTAACCCGGAATTTGCTGCCCATGTAGACGGTAGAGAACCGAAAAGCGATCTTCCTACATAATGGCCCCCTACCATCAGGGAAATAATAAAACATACGATCAATAGGTTTCGATAAATCAACCTCCCTACGAAAGAGTTCCCAACCGTTTTCTTCCGAATCGACCTTGTACTCAATCTGCATAAAATTTTCTCTCTCCCGCCTTGAATCTAAAATCAGCCTCCTTATTCTTTTCACTCTATCCGGCATATCTAAGTCTATTAACTTTGTTGTATAATATGCATCAATTATTTTCCCCGCATCGGTATGTCCTATCCCATACTGATAAACATACCCGTCATCGGATGCAAAATAGAGGTTAAGATCATTGCCAACCAGCCACTGAGTCGGAACAAACCCCCTGTGCAGCGTCCACGGGGAGTTTGCATAGCTATGCTTCTCACCTATATAGGTAAGGGGCACAACATCGGTATCGTAAATCAGTGTCACATCGTTCTTTGTAGATTTCGGGATAGATAAATAGTATTTGCCCTGATGAATTGCAGCGCAAGCAAGATGCCTGTAATCTGCCGCTATACTCCTAACGGTTGCGGACTGACGAATTGATATTTTGGACGGTGCGTTTATTCCATCAAACATATATACACCATCGGTAGCTAAAAATATTAGATAATCACCTATGCTCCAAACCGTTCTCGATGACACGGTGCCAACTGAACGATCAAAATCCACCATGGCAAAGTCATCCAAATCCGATCCGGTAATAACCTTAATGGTCGTCCGGGTAAACACATATAGCCTTTCCTTAAAGCTGACAAGGGCGGTGATGCCTTCGCCTTTTGTGTTAGACGATCTTAGCCAGCCAGACGCGGTAAAATAGTTATACAGAGTATTGCCGTTTATATCATCTACTGAGTAATAAATCCTGTCAGGATAATCTGTTACATTAGCCAGCCAGGTCCGGTATTTGTGATAAGCAATAAGCATTGGGTCTGAGGGAATTGCGCAAGCACCTATCTCCGTTGATTCGTCCTCTGAAGGCTGATAAGCAGTTACTTTGGAGCATGTTGCCCCATCAGTTTCAAAATAGCCATCTTCTGCATTTACGAACAAGGCTTTATTTATTACAGGATTTGACGTAAAATCCAGATATGACCCTTCCTTGAATTTGTCTTTAACCAATTCCCACCCAGACTCACTATTCTTTTTTAACTTATCCCCGGCAAATGCCAAGAAATGTGCATTACCCGTTGAGTCTACAAACTCATAAATAGATGTAACGCTATTATCTTTTACTACCGGATCTTCATTGAGATAAATTACTCCCGGCCTGGTCTCGAATGTCCCTCTTTTACCAAGAATAATATTGCACATATCGGGGCTTTCGTTATTTTGCAGAAGAGAGTCGGTGTCCCGGTTATTCAACCCGCCAGAAAAATCATATAATCTCTCATAGTGTTGGTATGACATTTATGGCAGCACCCCTAAAACAGTTGGTTTCACGCAGAAAATTTCCGGGTCGCAAGAGTGAACCCGCTCATCCCTTATGACAAATACATCGTAATAGTACTCTGAAGGGGGCAAATTAAGGTCGCCAGTAGTTAGTGTTACCAGTATCTCGCCATTCGCGGCATCCGTGATTTCAACGCCGCCACCTACGTTGTCCTTCTGAATCCTTACCAATTCTTCGTCGTCTGCCAGGTGTTCTTTTACGGTAAAGATTACACGGGCACCCTGCAAATTCAATCTCGGCCTGTCAATATAGCCCTTATCCTGTAACGCCATGGCTATCTCCAAATAGTTAAGCCTGGGGACTTCAATTATGGACATAGAATTACCCCCCTGTCCTCATAATTTCCTTAACGATTTCTAACCTAGTGCGAAAGAATACAGGTATATCCAGTCTTGTGCACATGCAAATAGGCAGTTCCATCTTCGTCCGAACATGCGCAGACACAAGTTGAGAAGGATGCACAGTCCTGAAAACAATTCTATTCCACTTGGCTTTTCGGTTAAAGCCAATGTTGGCATGGTTAAACATTCCTTGCTTCTTCCACCTTTGTAATTAACCCCTTATCAATATCAAGATTAATTGTATTTGTCTCAATCTTGTATTTGTCTCTAATCTCTTGCCACCAGCATTCCTTCTGTTTTTCCACATCTCCGCTTTTCACAATTAGCTTACTAATCAAACAATCAATGGCTTTCATTTGCTTATCCAAGGCTTTATATTTTGATAGTTCCCTTTTTGACACAAACCACACGGCCGCCCCCTCCTTTTTTACAGTTTCATAATGAATGCAAGTTTATAGTATTTCGGCCTAACATCAAATGCAGTTCCTGAACCCGTATTATTAGTGGTTCCGCTATGTGTGTGTGTTCGAGACGGACTGCCAATTGTTACCGTATGAACATGAGCTCCAGCACTGAGAGTTTT
>CAYPYZ010000254.1:0-2701 GCA_964414805.1 uncultured Paludibacter sp. | reverse complement strand
ATGACCCATAAAGAAGCAATAGATTTCTTAAAGAATAAAGGACAAGACATTAGTTATGATGATGATTTTGGTGCTGAAGATGAAGCTCTCTTAACAGAAGATATTGATGAGTTGATGTTCATTGAAAAATGGCCTAAAGCAATTAAATCATTTTATATGAAACTTAACGAGGATGGTAAGACTGTGAGGGCGATGGATGTACTATTCCCTAAAATTGGTGAAATCATTGGTGGTTCGCAAAGGGAAGAAGATTATACAAAATTAAAAAATCGTGCAAAAGCTATGGGTGTTCCCGAAAAAGATATATGGTGGTATTTGGATACGCGCCGCTTTGGAACTGCTCCACATTCGGGCTTCGGATTGGGTTTTGAGCGATTAATGTTGTTCGTTACCGGCATGACAAATATCCGCGATGTGATACCTTTTCCGCGTACACCAAACAATGCAGAATTTTAATTGTTATACAGCCAATGGCTCAAGCATTTTATTGTGCTGTGAACCAAAAATTTAGTAATCCGCAAACCGCAAGATACAATCCACATGACAGCTACAAAAACAACCGAAAAGAAAAATGTTGTTATCCGGTTTACCGGCGACTCCGGCGATGGCATGCAGCTCACCGGGACTTTATTCTCTAACTTATCTGCTATTTTGGGAAATGAGATTTCTACTTTTCCCGATTATCCTTCTGAAATTCGTGCACCACAAGGTACTTTGTTTGGCGTATCAGGTTTTCAAGTGCATTTAGGTGCTGAAAAAATTTATACTCCCGGCGATGATGCCGATGTGTTGGTAGTAATGAATCCCGCCGCACTGAAAGTGAACGCTAAAGGCATAAAGAAACATGCCGTCATCATCTATGATACAGATTCTTTTGGAAAAAAAGATTTGGAAAAAGCGCACTTTGAAACTGATAATCCTTTCGTGGAACTTAAACTTTCAGAAACGGTGCAACTTATTCCTGTAGCACTGACTTCCGTTACACAAGAGAGTTTGAAAGATTTCGACATGGATAATAAAACCATCTTGAGAAGTAAAAATATGTTTGCTTTGGGTATGGTTTGTTGGCTGTTTAACCGTCCAATCGATACAGCGATTCACTTCCTTTCGGAAAAGTTCGATAAAAAACCGGATATTCTGCAAGCTAATGTGAAAGTCTTGGTAGATGGATTTAATTATGGCCATAATCTGCATCTTTCTGTATCAACTTTTCAAGTCAATAAATCCGATGAAACCCCTAAGGGGAAATACACCAGCATCAGTGGTAATAAGGCTACTGCTTGGGGTTTGATAGCCGCAGCACAAAAAGCCAACTTAGAGCTTTTCTTGGGTAGTTACCCCATCACGCCTGCTTCGGATATTATGCACGAGCTTACTCGCAGAAAGGATTTAGGCGTTAAAGTGATACAAGCTGAAGATGAAATTGCAGGAATTACCACTGCCATTGGGGCATCTTTTGCCGGAGCTTTGGCAGCCACCAATACTTCCGGTCCCGGATTGGCATTGAAATCTGAAGCCATTGGTTTAGCCGTTATGGCTGAGCTTCCCTTGGTGATAGTGAATGTGATGCGTGGCGGTCCGTCTACAGGCTTGCCTACCAAGACCGAGCAAACCGACTTATTACAAGCTTTGTATGGTAGAAATGGAGAAAGTCCTGTGGTAGTTTTGGCAGCATCCACACCCGCTAATTGTTTCCATTATGCATTTATGGCAGCTAAAATCGCTTTAGAACATGCCACTCCGGTTATCCTGTTGACCAATGCCTTTATTGGTAATGGTTCTTCACTTTGGAAACTACCAAAGTTTGCAGATCTTCCGGAAATTAAACCCCATTTTGCTACGGCAGATATGATTGGTATTTCGCCAACAGCGCGTAATGAAGAGACCAAAGCACGCTATTGGAGTATTCCCGGTGTTCCTGGTTTGGAAAATCGTACCGGAGGTTTAGAGAAAAACTATGAGACCGGTTCTGTTTCCTCAGATCCACTAAATCACCAATTGATGGTGGATACGCGTCAAGCTAAAGTTGATTATATTGCTAATGTAATTCCTGAATTAGAAATTGAGGGGGATCAAGATGCGGAACTTTTAGTAGTTGGCTGGGGTTCTACTTATGGTCATTTAAAAACTGCTACAACTAATTTATTGGAAGAAGGCTATAAACTTGCTTTTGCACATTTTACTTATATCAATCCTCTGCCAAAAAATACAGCAGAAGTTTTAAGTAAATTCAAGAGGGTATTGGTTTGTGAGCTGAATAGCGGTCAGTTTGCTACTTTCTTGCGGACAAAAGTTCCCGGAGAATACTTGCAATACAATAAGATACAGGGACAGCCATTCTCTTCTGCCGAATTGGAAGAGCATATCAGTTCACTTTTAAAATAAGAAGACATGGAAGCTTTAGAAAAAGATAAAAAACAATATACAGCCAAAGATTTTAAAAGCGATCAGTTAGTACGCTGGTGTCCGGGTTGCGGCGATTATGCTCTATTGGCAACTATGCAAAAAACCATGGCCGATTTGGGCGTAGCACCTGAGAACACAGTGATTGTTTCGGGTATAGGTTGTTCTTCCCGACTACCTTATTACGTAAATAGCTATGGGTTTCACGGCATACATGGTCGCGGTGCAGCCATTGCCACAGGCGTAAAAGTAGCCAATCCAGAACTTACCGTTTGGCAAATTACCGGTGATGGCGACT
>CAYPYZ010000253.1:0-2719 GCA_964414805.1 uncultured Paludibacter sp. | reverse complement strand
TTTCAGGTATGGTAATTCTCATTTCTTCACATAAGCTGAAAAAATGGTCAATACCCTGCTTGGCATTGAAAATAATGGCAGAATAATCGAGAATTCTAATCCTTTGTGTCCTAAATTCCTTAGCAGTCAAAGGTTCAACTTTCACAAACTGGTAGAAATCAATCTTCACACTATGTTTGTCAGCTATCTCAAAATAGGGTGATTTTTCTGATTGAGGACGTGGTTGGGATACTAATATTTTTTTGATTTTCAACACTTTACAAAATTAAGCTAAAACTCCAAAACAATATACTTATACACTTGAAACAACCCAAAGTAGGGTAAAATTTCGAGTGTGCAAAGATACAACATTATATGAAAACTGTCTAATATGCCTTTATAAAAAAACTGAAAAAGCTTAATAATCAGGAATACAACAGCAATTCCTAAAAAAATTAAAGCTAAAATTGTATAGACCGGTTCGTTGATTCCATGACTGATATAGATTTTTGCCAGCATCAAAGGATAGAATACCATGCCTAAGAAGAACAAGATATTTACGTAAAAATCTGAACTATGAACAAACAATTCCTTACTGAAAAATGTATAGGCAAAAATTTTAGTTATCAAGAATTTTAGCATTAAAAAGACTATGCTCACAGCAAGCAAAACAGCAAAAATCTTGAGTTTAAGCTCCACTAATGGGTAGAAACTCAAATAGATATACATATTTATAACAGGTGTTGCAAACAATAAAAACCATAGTTTTGTTTGATATGCTTTGGTGGTAGACTGACTAAAAATACTTGCACGTATGTTAACTTTGGCAAGACTTTTCAAGGAATCCACTATCCATCCATAGGAGCTGTTGACAGACACAACAAACATCAGAAACAGCAACAAAAGGACAATAAAAATCCAGGCCTCATGCTGTGGATAGTGATGGAAGCTATCTCCCTGAAAGCTCACAACTGATTGCTGCAAAAATATAAGATTGAAAATCAAAACAGCTATTATTAGGTAGTTTCTTTTGTAATGAATATGCAAAAGTACAGTTTTTTCTTTATTTTTGTGCAAAATTTTTGAATTATGATATTAGTTACAGGCGCAACAGGCTTAGTAGGCGGTCACCTATTATGGCATTTATTACAGGAGAATAATCATGTAGTAGCAATTAAAAGAGCTACAAGTAATTTAGATACTATCCGCAAGGTTTTCCAGTTTTATACCGATGAACCAGAGCAATACCTATCCAATATTGAATGGAGAACAGCCGACATCAATGATTATGATTCATTGGATAAGGCTATGAAAGGTATTGAGTACGTGTATCATTGTGCGGCTTTAGTTTCTTTGGGTGGAGAAGGTGCCAATATTCAAGATATCAATGTAATAGGTACTGAAAATATGGTAAATTTAGCTTTGAAACATCAAGCTAAAAAGTTCTGTTATGTAAGTTCTATCGCGGCCTGCGGCTTTAGTCATGGTAAGGAATTAATCGATGAAGAGACACCCTTTCTAAATTCTACACATAGAACTCCCTATTCCGTAAGCAAGTACGAAGCCGAGCAAGCCGTTTGGAAAGCCGTAGCACAAGGTTTAGATGCGGTGATAGTCAACCCCGGTGTAATACTCGGAGCCTCAGGGGCTAAATCGGGCAGCTCCCTACTCTTTCATCAAGTATTGAAAGGTATGATGTTTTATACCCTTGGCGGTTCCGGGTATGTGGATGTGCAAGATGTAGTTAAGCCCATGATTGCACTGATGAAGAGCGATATCAGTGGCGAGCGTTTTATTTTAGTAAGTGAAAATAACTCCAATCAGGAGATATTAAATTGGATGGCAAGTGGTTTCAATAAGCGTAAACCCATTATAAAAGTAGGTAGAAGGCTCATTTCCGTCATAGGATTTTTCTCAGAAATTCTAGGAAAGATATTCCATTACACCCCATTATTAGATAGAAGTATGGGTATTTCTGCTACCAATCGTTCTTATTATTCTTCCGAGAAAATAAAACATGCACTTTCCTATGAATTTAAACCCATTGAAAAGTGCATACATGAAGTATGTAGTTATATGCTACAAAATTGATTTGAGTTTTTCAATAAACAGTTTCGCATCGCCCATAGGCAGACACAAAGGAGGAAGCAGGCGTATGGTATGAGTACCTGATACACCGGTGAAAATTTTCTGTTCAAAAAGCAATTGACTTCTCAATTCCTTGATGGGATATTCAAATTCTACCCCTATCATCAGGCCTTTACCACGCACTTCCTTAATGCCGGGAAAGGTTTTTAATTCACTTAATAGATACTCACCTACTTTCTCGGCATTGCTGATTAGGTTTTCAGCCTTGATAATATCCAACACTGCTATGGCTGCCACACATCCCAAATGGTTGCCGCCAAAGGTAGTTCCGAGCAGACCGTAGGAAGCTTCAAACATAGGACTAATCAACACACCACCAATAGGAAAACCATTACCCATACCTTTAGCAGTAGTGATGATATCAGGTTGCATATCGGCATATTGATGCGCGAAAAACTTACCACTTCTGCCATAACCCGATTGGATTTCATCCAATATCAGCACAGTTCCCGTGTCTTTACACGCCCTACTTAATGCTTCCAAAAATGCAGGATCTGGGGTTTCTATGCCTCCTATCCCTTGAATTCCTTCGATAATCACGGCACAAACATCCTTATTTTTCAAGGAATTTTTTACAGCTTCAATATCGTTT
>CAYPYZ010000252.1:0-2760 GCA_964414805.1 uncultured Paludibacter sp. | reverse complement strand
TCAAAACGAGTAGCCAAAAACGATAAAAGGAACCATTGTTTATCATGATTAACTAATTAAGATTATTATGTAATATCACAAATATACTTGTATACAATCATACATGTAAAAGGTATGAGTCTAAGTTTGAAATAATTCACGTTTTAACATGCATTCTGTTTGTCAATTAGCATAGCATGCCATATCATGATGCCATTACTCGATAAATCGACCATGCAAAACCGACCATACATCAATTATTCTCGTAAGAAATAATTCTGAATTTACCCGGTGCTGTCTTTTCAAATATAATACGTGATACCTTTTCTAAATCTTGCAAAATATCACTTATTTGAACTTTAGATGAAGACATACTAAAACGGTAATCTAACAATAAAAGGCTGTCGGTTGAAAATGTCACATCATATTGACGCTCCAAAACTTTCAAAATTTCACCAAGAGGTGTTCTATAAAAGTTGAGACTTTTGCTCTTCCAAGCGGTATATACCGACATATCATTGGGTGAGGTCAAAGTACAGACACCTGAAGTCTTATTGTATTCTGCATTTTGTCCTTCCTGCATATGATAAGGGTTTTTGGATTTATCAAATAGGCTTACACTTCCTTCTTCTAAGGAAATAGAAATGATATTTTCGTCTAAATAGGCTTTGGCATTAAATTGCGTTCCCGTCACTTTTAAATCCATACCATCCATTTTAAGCATAAAAGGTCGTCCATTTTCATGCGCTACTTTGAAATATGCTTCTCCATCCAAAAAAACTTCACGACTGAATAATCCAAAAGTTTTCGGATATTTTAAGGTAGTGCCAGCATTGAGTTGCACATGTGTTCCATCTTGCAAAATAAGCTGTATCTGTTCACCATAGGGCGCATAAACAGAGGCATACTCTACAGTTTCAAATAATTTAGTCTTGTAGGAAAGATAAGTAAAAGCACTTAATAAAATGAAGAAAGGGATTAAGGCGGCAGCAACTAACTTAACTTTATAAGGGAAAATCTTACGCTTGATTTCGGATAAAAAACGCATACGCATATGATTGCTGGGTATAGTTTTATCCTCTGACCATTCAGCAAGTATTTGCTCATCCATAAAAAAGGCTTCCCTATCAAACCTCATAGCGAGGTATTTCTTGCCTTCTTCGGTAGAAAACCAAGCAGCCACCATGCGTGCTTCCTCTTCAGAAGCCGTATTGTTAAGAACTTTATCTATAATTTTGGTATCCATTTGATGCTATTTTACTTATTTATACAACCATCTTCCCAAAAGGTATGTATTTGAACTAAAATAATTCTATTAAACTGAGAGTAATAGATAAACTTAGTAGGCTGTCTATATGCTTTCGCAAAAACTTAATTAGCTGTGTATAATGTGATTTAACCGTAGGCAATGCTATTTTCATCGTATCTGCAATCTCTTGATTGCTAAAGCCATTGACAATTTTCAGTAAACAAACTTGTTTCCTTTGCGGAGATAATTGATCTATTAATTGAAAGAAATGAAATCGAAAATCTTCATCCTCAAGTTTCTTTAAAAAGCTTTGCTCAATTACATCATTAAATTGTGAAAACTCGTAATTCCTCTGAATAGCTAAATTATTACGTTTGATTTCATTCAATACATAGTTTTTCAAAATGGTAAATAGAAAATTCTTCACCCCTTTATCCGGATCTATAGATTTTCTATTCTCCCAAAGACGCATAAAACTGTGTTGTACTGCGTCCTCTGCATATTCTTCAGACATCAAATAGCGACATGCCATTACATACAGATACCTATGATAAGTGTCGAATACTATAGCGAATGCTTCTTGGTCACCTTTAGATAAACGACTTACTAAATTGCTATCAATATGTGAGTCTTTTTTATACATTAAAACGCTTACTTCTGTCTGATAAATATTTGAATAGGCGTACCTTTAAAATTCCACTTATTACGAATTTTATTTTCTAAAAAACGCTTGTATGGCTCCTTTATATACTGTGGCAAATTGGCAAAAAACACAAAACTTGGTATTTGTGTATTGGGTAACTGCGTTGTATACTTGATTTTTATATATTTACCTTTCAAAGCCGGTGGTGGATAATTTTCTATCAAAGGTAGTAAAAACTCATTTAATTTAGCCGTAGGTATTTTTCTTTGTTTATTTTTAAATACTTCAACAGCTGCATCAACTACTTTTAATATCCTTTGTTTAGTAATTGCTGAAGTAAAAATAATAGGGAAATCCACAAAAGGAGCAAAGCTTTTACGTATTTTTTCCTCTAATTCCTTAACTTCTTTTGGTCCTTTTTCAGTAATTAAATCCCATTTATTCACTGCTACTACCAATCCTTTCTTATTTCTCTGTATCAAAGAGAAAATATTCATATCCTGACTTTCAACACCACGGGTAGAATCGATCATAAGTACACAAACATCAGCATTTTCAATAGCACGTATAGAGCGAATCACAGAATAATACTCTAAATCTTCTTGAACTTTAGCTTTTTTACGGATACCGGCGGTATCTATCAAATAGAAATCATGTCCGAACTTATTAAAACGTGTATGTATAGAGTCACGGGTAGTGCCTGGGATATCGGTAACTATAGTTCTATTCTCATCCATAAAGGCATTGATAATAGATGATTTGCCGGCATTGGGTCGCCCTACTACGGCAAATTTGGGAATATCCAATTCCATATCATCTATAACTGCTGATGGTTCATCACCCAATAACTCAACTATCTTATCCAATAACTCGCCTGTTCCCAGTCCAT
>CAYPYZ010000251.1:0-2768 GCA_964414805.1 uncultured Paludibacter sp. | reverse complement strand
GGGTTTTGCCATCACATAAGTGGGCATTTCAAGGGGGTTAAATATAGCGGTTTTTGACATGATGATTAACTAAATAAATAATGTTGCTAAGATATGTTTTAGAAACAAGTTAAGGATGAAACTGGTTTAAATATTAAGAATACTTTGCTTAATCGCTGTTTCTGTTTAGTAAATTAAGTATTTGTTGACGAATGGATTCTCTATTGATAGAATCATCAAATACAGGCAGTTGCGATGTTTCGTAGCGACCAATAATTTCAGTTTTATCATCTAATAAAAAGTCCATATCAAAACGTATGGTTGAATCGGTATAACTGACTGTCATACTGCCATCTTCAATAAATCGTCTCACAGTAAATCGCTCTAATTTTTCAATATAATGTAGTTGTGCTCCTATATCCATTTTCAATCGAATACTATCGCCTTTATACACTTTTCCGGGTTCGATAGTCATAGGCTCACGCGAAGCAGAAACTGCATAAACCCCTGCCGGAATAATGGTATCAGTCCCTAATCGGATAGGTGCAATATAAATATCATCCAAATAAATATACTGACCGAAACCCTCCAACTGACCTTTGTCATTCACATTTAAGGAGTCGGTAAAAGCATATAGACTTAACACATGGTTTTCGATGCCGTAATTAGCATAGCAATCACCAAAGTAAAAGACTTGTCCCCAAGTAAACACCGGGAATTTCTCATATTCATACACCGTTCGTACCCTTTTTTCGCAAGAAGAAAATAGGATAAGCAGTACTAAAGCATATATAGTATATAATCTTTTCATGACAGATTTTTGTAAATAGTTGGTTTGATATACCTTACGGGATAAAGGGCTGCCAAAAATCCTAAAACCAATACTGTTATCAAAACTAATAATACATCAGAAAATTGTATTAAAACGGGATAATCTTCAATGATAAAACCGGGACCTAACTTAATAAATCCGATTTTTTCTTGAAGTAGGGATAAAATTGCACCTACTACAACCCCTACTACAGCACCGACTGCCGCAATAAACCAACCTTCTAATAAGAAAATATTTTTAATCAACCTATTGTCCGCACCCATATTCCTTAAAGTCAAAATATCCTCCTTTTTATCAATAATCAACATGGATAAAGAGCCAATGATATTAAAGCTGGCTATCAATAATATAAAGCTCAAAATCAAGAAAGTTATCCATTTTTCTACCTGCATAATTTTAAAATAACTTGCTTGTTGCTCATATCTATCCTTTACATAAAAATCAGAACCAATAAGCTTTTGCAAGTCGTTTTTTACCTTTTGCATATCCGCAAAAGGTAAAAGTTTCAGTTCAACTGCAGAAATTTGCAGACTGTCATATTCAAATAATTCTTTGGCTAAATCCAATGACACCAATATATATTGGTTGTCATATTCATTTTGTTGCACAGAGAAAATTCCTGAAATAAAAGTACCTGATTGATTGAAACTTTGATCGGGACGAAGCAAGTTTATTTTGGAAGTTCGTTTAGGTGCATAGACGTACAAAGGATCGATGGCATAAGCGCTAAGCCCCATATAAGAAGCGATTCCCGCACCTACTACACTTCTTTCGAAAGCTCCATCATACAGTATGAATTCTCCGTCAAACATGATACTATCTATACGCGTCATTTGCTGGAAACTTTCTGCTACACCCTTTACCAAGACTGGCATTTGTTTGCCTTTATACATCAATAAGGCATTTTCTTCTATGGTTTCTGTGAAAACAGCTATGGAAGGATGCGATTTAACAGCCTGAAATTCATCACTATCTATGCTAAATTGCTTGCCTTCTTTCAAGGTGATTGCTATATCCGGATCAAAGGCAGAAAACAAGTCGGCAAACAACAATTCAAAACCATTAAAAATAGAAAGCACAACTACCAAAGCCATAGCGCCAACCGCCACACCGGCCGATGAAATGCCGGAAATGATATTGATAGCATGATGCGATTTCTTGGAAAAAAGATACCGACTTGCTATTCTAAAACTAAATTTTAGTCTTGAAAACTTGGAAATGCTATGTTTGTTCTTACTCAATTTCGTCCTCTGCTATAGGTGATGGTGGGTCGCTTTGTAACAGTCTGTCTATGTTGTCAATATAATCCAAACTATCATCTATATGAAAATATAATTCAGGAATGATACGCATATTTTTAATTCTTTTCCCTAATTCAAAACGTATAGACTTAGTGTCTGCAACTATTTTTTCAAGCACTTCTTCTGCTTTATTACTGGGAAAAATACTAAGATTATTATGTGTTATGCTCATATCAGGACTCACATTGACCTTGGTAACACTAATCAATACACCTTTAAGTTTTCTGGCATATAGCACAAATATCTCACTTAATTCTTTTTGAATTGTCCTTGCTATTTTCTCTTGTCTTGTAGAGTCCATAATCTAATTTTTTTGTTAATTTACATGTCTTTTTTACCTTTTGCACCCTCATAGTTTCCACTCAAAGCCATCTTTAGTATCCTTGATTTCAAAGCCTAAATCTGCCAACTCATTACGAATTTTATCACTCATTGCCCAATCTTTATTTTGCTTGGCTTGCAAACGAATATTCAATAACAAATCGACTGCTTTCTTATATGCTTCAATGCCTTCAGCAGCATCTATATCAGATTGCAAACCCATCAAGTCATCTATATACAATTTAAATATTGCTTGTAAGTTCTTTAAATCAGTCTGACTGATACTGGCTTTACCATCATGCACTTGGTTGATAAACTTCGCACTCTCAAAGAGC
>CAYPYZ010000250.1:0-2773 GCA_964414805.1 uncultured Paludibacter sp. | reverse complement strand
ATAAAAAATAATTATTGAAATTATTGAAATTATTGCTAAAATTAATTCTATATTTGTAGGGTTAATTCAGACATAGATATTTACACTGAAATCTCATATGAAAATTTAATACCCATTATAAAACTACTTGATATGAAAACACAAATCACATCTATCTTAATTGTATTGGTAGTGTTTGCGGGCTTGGTGCATGCGCAAACTTTTGAGGAATACAAAAAACAGCAGCAAGCTGACATGCAGAAATTTGCCGAAAAACAGCAAGAAGGCATGGATCGTCTGAAAAAAGAGTATGCCGATTATGTAGCACAACGCGATAAGGAATGGACTGATTATCTGCAAAAAGAATGGGATGCCTATCAAACATTTTTAGGAAAAAAAGTCCCGGAGCGACCCAAACCTACCACCATGCCTACTTTTACTACGCCCCAAACCGCTACAAAAACCGCTACTGAATTAAAATCAGCAACAAGCGGAAAACCAATAGTTCCGCCCTTACCTCCTCAAGTGGAAACGCTCTATAAACCGATAGGGGATAGCAAAAACCTTAAAACGGCTTCTTTTAAATTTTATGGAAAAAATCTCAGTGTGCCTTATGATGTAAGCATGGCGCAATCTGTTTTGTCAACAGTGAACCAACAGCAAATCGCAGCCTTTTGGGAACGGATGAGTGCCTTAGAATATTCGTCCACTATTGAGCAATTATTACAAATTAAGGCGGAAATGAATATCAATGATTTTGGATATTTGATGATAGCTGAAGCCTTTGCTAAGAGCATCTATGCAGGCAATGAAAATTTGTCGCGATTGCTGACTTGGTTTATTATGGTGCGCTCAGGATATGGGGTTCGCGTTGCCTATCAGGGTTCTAAGATAGCTTTGCTCTTGCCTGCTTTGCAGGAAGTGTATCAATTGAGTTTTTTGAATTTGGGTGGCATAAATTATTACTTGTATCCGAAATTGGATGCGGGTAGTTTCTATACTTACGACAAAGACTACCAACAAGCCGGTAGAAAAATAGATTTCAATATCAATGCTCCCATCAATTTTGGTACACGCATAGCAAAGAGGGACATACAATTCAAATTTGAAGCTCAGGATTACAAGCTTAGCTTTCAATATGACCCTGATTTAATTGCATTTTACAAGAATTATCCCTTGGTTGAATTGAGTGTTTATTTCAATGCGCCGGCTTCAGTTGCTGCGAAAGAATCCTTGGCAAACGCCATTTATCCCATCGTTTCACAGATGGAGGAGGAAAAGGCGGTCAGCTTTATTTTGCATATGATACAGACCGCCTTTCCTTATAAAACCGATCCCGAGCAATTTGGTTATGAGAAGTTTTTCTTTGCCGATGAAGTCTTGCATTATCCTTATTCCGATTGCGAAGACAGGGCAGTTTTATTCACTTATTTGGTGCGCGAAACCTTAGGTTTGAAAGTCTTGGGTTTGGAATATCCCGACCATGTGGCTGCGGCGGTATCCTTCAATACCCCTGTGTATGGAGATTATCTCAGCTTCGAAAACGCCAACTATCATATCACCGATCCTACTTATATCAATGCTCCCATAGGCATGAGTATGCCGCAGTATAAAACGCTTAGTCCGGTAATATGTAAGGTCCATGATAAAAATGCAGCTGAACTGAATTTAGAGAAGATCTGGGATTTTGTGCAGTCATCCGGATTATACAAAGGCAGTATTCGCAAAAACGGAAAGCTATTGGCAGATGGTAGTGCGCTCTTAACCGGTTATTTTGCTGAAACGGCATCTTTGGGTAATTTCAAACTGACAGGTACAAGTCAATCACACAGTTGCTTTGTTGGCAAGCTGAATGCCGCGGGGCAGCCGATTTGGGTAAGAACCCTTACTGCAAGCAATGGCAATGCAGTGGGCATGTCGGTAGAAACCGCCACCAATGGCAATATCGTACTTGCCGGTGTATTTACAGGCAGTCTGCGTGCAGAAGGTAAACAGATAGCTGCAGCTCGCGATAAAGCCGATTTATTCATCGCGACTTACTCCCCTTCGGGGAATTTATTATGGTTGAACAAAGCAGGTTTGGAATCCTTACCCGATTCAGAGCCAATTGCTTTTACGGCAGTATTCAATGCTGCGGGACAGCAACAAAAGCTCAAGCATGCCGATGGTGAGTTGGGTGATGCCGATCAAGGTTTGTTTCTCAACGATCAAGGACAGATTTATTACAATGGCATGACCAATAATGCGCTGGCACTGGCAGGAAATGAAAAGTCCGTTGCTTTCGCTTCGGCAGCCACTGTGGATGTAGTTGAATTGTTGATTTCCGAAACTAAAGGTTTTGTGAACAAGCAAGCCGATAAATCCATAGCCGGAATTATGGCAGCAGTCAGGTTGGTAAGATTTATGGGCGTCAGTTTAACCGGCGAGAAGATAAAAGAGACCATCGATAAAACTGATCCTGAATTTAAAAAATCCTGTCCCAATATCTACAAAAACTTAGGTAAAATCAATTTCGTAAAAAACGCTCAGGGCGTTATATCCATACAAACAGTGGGTGGTAGCGATATATCTTTCGACAAAGTGAAAATTTCCAATAACAGCACCATTTCCATCGCTGAATTATCGAATGGAGATTACAAAGTTGATGTCCTTTCCGGCATTAAAGTCGGCAAGTTAGTGGTATGGTACGGACTCAACTACATCAAGATGATAGCCAAAAAGGGCGATTTGCTATTCGATTATGCCTCCGACAATTCGCAAGTCACTGTGAATGTGAGGAAGGATATATTGAATT
>CAYPYZ010000249.1:0-2788 GCA_964414805.1 uncultured Paludibacter sp. | reverse complement strand
GCTAATAAAAAAAATCTTTTCATTTGTACTTTGTATAATTCCTATCCTTTTCAAAGGGAATGAATGGGTATAGGAAGTGATTAATATTAATTAAATTTGCTTATATGTTTAACAATTAAATCAAGCGCTTTGTTTGATAAATTGTACTTTTTACATCGGCTTTACGTTTCTTTACCATACAGCAAAAGGTAAATTTTATCTTTTGCACCATATATTGCAAAAAATCAGTATTTTACTGTGCCATATTTTTGTTTAAATTTGCAAGTTTATCATTAATTATTTGAATCGACAAACTTATGATAGATTATATTCAAGGAGAAATAGTAGAATTACATCCAACTTATACGGTTATAGAGACTTCCGGCATAGGTTATTATATCAATATTGCATTGCCTACCTATACGGCATTAGCTGACAAGCAAGACAGCAAACTCTATATTTATGAGGCTATTCGTGAAGATGCTTATAATCTTTTTGGCTTTATGAACAAAGTTGAAAGGGAATTATTCCTTTTGCTGATTTCTGTTTCCGGTATTGGTCCTAATACAGGTAGAACGATAATGTCATCGTATTCAGCAGCAGAAATTCAACAAATGATAGCTACCGGTAATGCTGTAGGATTGAATACTATTAAAGGCATTGGACCTAAAACAGCACAACGCATCATCATAGAATTAAAGGATAAAATCATTAAATTAGAATTTGATGCTAAGTTGGATTTATCGCAAGCTCCTATACAACAGGCCAATATAGAAATTCGTCAGGAGGCCGTTTCTGCTATGATGATGTTAGGTTATGCCAACAATGCTTCTCAAAAAGCTGTGGATAAAATCCTACAAGCTCAGCCGGACATCCCTTTGGAGCAGTTAATCAAATTAGCATTAAAAAGCATCTAAACACCTCTATTATACTGCTAATACATCTATGTTTCTGAAATCTAAAACAGTATTTTTCACTCTACTCTTCATCTTCCTGCTGGGATCTGTTTCGGCGGTGCTGCATGCATTGGCTGAACCCGATATGCTGATGCAGGATAATTTAGAAGGTGGACAAAGCAGTCAAGATTTCAAAATCAGTCAGAATTCATTGGAAAATTATGAGCAGATAAATCAGCGACTTCCAATGGATGCACCCATGCCCGATAATGTTAAAACTTCGGTTGAATACGACATTAACACGGGAAATTATGTAATGCGAACGCATATGGGCGAAATGGAAATAGCTACGCCTTTCAGCATGACTGACAAAGAGTATTTAGATTATTCTGCCAAAAATGAAATGAAGGATTATTGGCAAGAATTGAATAGCAAAGCTGAAGTTGACAATGAAGATAAGTTTTCCATTACAGATATAAAATTTGATATAGGCAAGGCAGATAAGGTATTTGGACCGGGCGGTGTTCAAATTAAAACCCAAGGTTCTGCGGAATTAATCTTTGGTGTAAAGCATAATAAATTAGACAACCCGGCATTGACTGAGCGTATGCGTAAGACTACTACGCCTAATTTTGAGGAAAAAATTCAAATGAATGTCACGGGATCTGTAGGTGATAAAATCAATTTCAATATGAATTATAATTCAGAAGCTACTTTTGATTTTGATCAAAAATTAGTGAAACTGAACTATAAAGGCAATGAAGACGATATTATCCGTAATATACAAGCCGGTAATGTAAGCATGCAATTGAATAGCTCCTTGATTACCGGTGGAACAGCTTTATTTGGATTGCGTACAGATTTACAATTTGGGAAACTGAGCATTTCAGCTTTAGCATCACAGCAAGAATCGGAGACTAAGACAGTCAGCTCACGCGGTGGTTCACAAAAAACCAAGTTTGAGGTGAATATAGATAGTTATGACGAAAACCGCCATTTTTTCATAGGCCATTATTTCAGGGATAATTTTGAAGCTGCCATGCAAAGATTGCCCATAATCAGCTCAGGCATTACCGTCAACCGTATCGAAGTGTGGATAACCAACAAGCGTGCAAACTATGATGAAGCCCGTAATATTATTGCTTTTATGGACTTAGGTGAGAATCAGCGCATTGATAACCCACACTGGCAACCCATAGGTTCATTGCCTATTCCTCGCAATGATGCTAACACGCTTTATGGGGAAGTCAGATCTATGAGTGGCGTTCGCGATATCAAACAAAGTAATACGGTTTTATCATCCAATCTATCTGCCTATAATATCAATGGCGGTGAGGATTATGATAAAATTGAAAGTGCGCGCCGACTTAATTCTTCAGAATATACTTTCAATCCAGCTTTAGGAATACTTTCGTTGAGGAGTTCCCTCAATCCGGATGAAGTTGTAGGTATAGCCTATGAATATACACAAGGCGGCAACACCTATCAAGTGGGTGAATTTTCCACCGATCAAGTGCAAGCTCCGCAAGCTTTGATAGTCAAATTGCTAAAAGGAACAGCACAATCACCACAGTTAGCAATTTGGGATTTGATGATGAAAAATGTGTATCATCTCGGTGCCATGCAAATGCAAAAAGACCAATTTGACTTGCAGATTGTCTACCGTAATGACTCCATAGGCACTAAATTACGCTATATCACGGAAGGCGATATCAAGAACCAATTGCTGTTGCGGGTCATGAATTTGGATAGATTAGACTTGAAAGAAAACGACAGACCGGATGGGATATTCGACTATATAGAAGGTTATACAGCTTTTTCTTCTTCCGGAAGAATTATGTTCCCTGTATTGGAACCCTTTGGCTCGCATTTAAAGAAAATGATAGGCAATAATGCTTTAGCAGAGAAGTATA
>CAYPYZ010000248.1:0-2822 GCA_964414805.1 uncultured Paludibacter sp. | reverse complement strand
ATTGCACTTCTAATTTGATATGTTCGTCCTTTCCTATTTCAAAAGCAAAAGCATTGTAATTCGGCTTCTTAAGTCCTTTATGATAATAACCGCCAAAACCGAATCCCTCTGTAGGTATCCCAATTAAACTATAATTCATTTTTCCGTTCATATTCACATCATCCAATACTGAAACACCGTATGTACCGGGCTTTACATCTATTTTGATGGTATAGGGCAAACTACAAAATTGTGATTTAGGATAGAACTTCTCACAACATGGCTTTTCTTTTTTGAATGCTTCCTCACTTTCAAAAATACCCACGCAAATTTGACCTTCCTCAGATTTTACGTTCAATATATGCAATTCTATTGTTTGTGCCATAACAAGCACAGTAACAAAAGAAAAACTTAATATCACAATCCAATATTTTACGTTTTGCATACCGTTCAAAAGATAAAATTATTTATCCAACATAGAAGGAGAGAAGATATTTTCAGCGAGTTTGGAACCTAATTGAAACTTATCAACTATCATTTCAGATTTTCTTCCATTCCTTAAATTCTCCATCACCATTTTATGAGCAAAGTAATTACCACTACTTAATTTCCTGTAATCATCTATATATTGCACACGATAGTTCCGATCCGAAGCATCATAATAGTCTATTTTATAGCATAAATAAGTCTCTTTATCTATCCAACTAATCCTTTTGTTAAACCCATTTTCTTGACGGATTTTATCGGTTTTACTAATAGCTTCTATTTTTAGACAAGCCCTACCTTTATAATCTTCTTCACCTAAAATTTCATAAGTATAATCATGCAAATTTGGTTTGCTCATATCAGCATTGGTAAATTCAGAGCCCATAAAATTTTTAGCTTTCTCTGTACTGACTATCCTTCTGACATTGCGTAGCGCAGGCATATAGATCCACTGACTATCTTCTTTATCATCATAATCATGAATTAATAAAGTTGTACCTTTTACATCGGCGGGAGCCAAAAAACGGATTAACATTTTATTGGCATCACCAAACTTTCGACTGGCAGTACTGATTTGGCGTGTACGCACATTCCCTTTCGCATCATAAATATTAATAGTGGATATCATTTCCATATCCTCTACCTGAATAACATCCATGGCTTTCTGACTGATAGCCAGAGCGTCTTGAGCATTCGTTTTCAAAAAGAAAGTTGCAAAAACAAACAAGCAAAAAGCTTTAATAGCATTATTATATTTCATAAGAATTTGTATTTAAAGAGTTATTTAAAATGATTTTTCTAAAAATTTGGGTTTTAAAACCAAGGATAAAGCAGGTATAAATACCAAAGCGCAGATCAAGCATAAAAACAAGGAAATAATGATTAGGAAAGCAAAGGATTGAATCAATGGAAAAGCCGATAAAAACAAGACTGCAAAACCTATCATCACTGAAAATGCATTGATGCTGATGCCTCTGCCTATGGTGGTTAGCGTATTCTTGATGGCTTCCGAATAATCATGTCCCAATGCCAATTCCCATTTGATACGCCAGAAAATATGTATGGTGAAATCTACACCTAAACCTATGGAGATAGAGGATAATAAGGCTGTGACAATATTCAATTCTATACCAAACCAACCCATTAATCCAAAGGTGCAAAACACAGCAAAAGCTAAGGGTAAACTACCTATTAGTCCAGCTATCAAGCTTCTGAAAATAATAGCCAATAGTATGATAATCGCAAAGAAAGCAAAGAGTAAAGAATAGTTTTGACCTTTCAAGATAGACTCGCTCATTTCTTTTTCGACCAAGGCATAGCCACCCACAGCATATTGATAATTGGGTGTTTCATCCATTACAAGCTTCAAATGTTCAAGAATTTCATCAACATCAGCAATTTTATCAGCCTTAAATTGTATGGTCATCAAGGTGTTTTCATAATCAAAATCTACAAAGCGCTCCACATCTTCCGGATCGCTACTCATAGTATAAAGCTCTAAATACTGAGCCACTGCATCTCGTGTTTCAGGAATTTTTCCATATGCTTCACTATCGGCATCGTTCATAGATTTACTGATTTCTGTTACCACCGTTGCCAAAGAATTTACAGAGCCTACCTGTGGCAAAGTCAATAAGGCATTTTCACAAGCCACTAATTTATTCAAGAGCGCCGGATCTTTAGCATCCCCTTCCACCATGATATTCAGCATTTTGCTTCCACCAAATTGCTTATCTACGATTTTGATAGCTTGATTAAAACTATGTTTCTCCGGCAGGACTTTATTATTATCAGGAGCTACTTTAAAAAAGTATAAACCAAGGGTGCAAATCGTAAAAAAGATTGCGAAAAACGTCAAAACACCTTTGGTCCTTTGAGTTATCAAATTACCGGTAGCCTTTAATAAACGAGAAAAGAATCTATCACTTTCACCTGTTAAATCCTGATGTGGTTTACCTTTTTTCATCAAGGACATGGCAGCAGGAATAAATAGCAAACTCACCAATAATGCGAAAGCAATTCCTATAGAAGTTACTATACCCATTTGTCGTGCCGGCAACATCATATGTGTCACCAAACCCAACACACCCACTATGGTTGTAAGTCCACAAAACACAATAGGTTTGGTCAAATACTCAACCGAATGTTGCACAATTTTATACATAGATAAATGCGGCTCATTGGCATTCATGTCTTGGTATCTTGCAATAAAATATACCCCATAATTATTGGCAATAGCAATCATCATTATAGGTATCAATATGCCTATTATGCTCAGTTCCCAACCAAATACCGGGATCAAACCTATGGACACAATAATAGAGAACACTACCACTGCAAAAGGTAAAAATATGGCT
>CAYPYZ010000247.1:0-2839 GCA_964414805.1 uncultured Paludibacter sp. | reverse complement strand
TCGGCCACTTTTCTGTCCAAAGCCACTTCATTATCCTCTGCGTCCTGCACGGCCGATAATACTTCTTTCGAAAGGTATTCAGCCATGGTTTGGCGGTTGAATACCATACAACCAAAATATTCGGAAGGGCGTTTAGTAGGTACTTCCACTGGTATTGCTTTCTTTTTGTGCGCTTCCTCAACAGCTTTAAAACGAAGTGATGACATAGTGATTATATAAATTGATATAATAAAAATTAGCTACAAATTTACGTGAAATATTTGAATCTTCACTTAATTCGATAATTCACAGCCTATTATTACCAGAAATAAGTCTCATTAAGTTTTTGTAAAACAGGGTATTGCTCGTCGCCATCATCATAAGTTGCCTTAATATTCAGCAATTCATGCTTTAATTTCTTTAGGATACCTCATTACAAACGGCATTCGCAATGACTCTTCTTGCATCAATCGCTTGTCAAACCAACCATGTTCCCCTAAGAAAAACCCCTGATCACTGGTGTAGATAACAATGGTGTTTTCAGTTAAATTATGTTCATCCAAATAAGCTAAAATCCGCCCAACATTCTCATCTACTCCCGCAATACATCTTAAATAATCTTTGATATAAATCTGATAATTCCACTTCCTTTTTTCATCGCGTGTAGCATTTTCCGGCGGCATATTACCTTTCAAGTCTTTGCTATTCATATACTCTAAGCCGGTTTCTATAACTTGTGCATACTGACCTTTATGCTCATAAGTTTCATACATATTGGCTGGTTCAGGAATTTCTACATCCTCCAAAAGATGTTTGAAACGCTCAGCCGGCACCCACCAACGATGCGGTGCTTTGAAATGACACATCAAGAAAAAGGGTTGATTTTTATCCGTTGAATCCAAATATTTAATGGCTTCATTGGTAATAATATCCGTAGAATGCCCTAAGTATTCGGTTTCTTTGTTTTGATTATCCGGACCGGCAGCCCAATCTCCTTTCTTTATAAGCGTTGGATTTTCGTAAGAACCTTGTCCCGGTAATACATTATAAAAATCAAAACCGGTAGGCTCAGCATGTAAATGCCATTTTCCAAATATGGCAGTCTGATAACCAGCATGTTGCAATTCTTTTGCGACATTTGGCAAGGCAGGATCTAATTGATCTTGTAAGGTGTATACACCATTTTTATGACTGAACTGTCCGGTTAAAATAGCTGCTCGTGAAGGAGAACTGATAGAATTAGTCACGAAACAATTCTCTAATTTTACACCTTCATTAGCGATTCTATCTATGTTTGGTGTTGGAAGATAATCTTTCAAAAAACCACCATAGGCACTAACAGCTTGTGAAGCATGGTCGTCTGACATGATAAAGATAATATTAGGTCTTTCTTGTGCTTGTGCAGAGAAGGCCATTAAACTCAACATGCCGAATGTTAAAGTTTTGTGTTGTTTAGAGTACATCATATTGTAGGATAAAATTTTGAGATTAATGTTACCAAAAAACATTGCATAGTCTTGTATGTAACTGCCTCATGCGACAAAGGTACAATAAGTTGTAGGAATTTTTATGTGATAAAAGATTAAAAAATGGGGTTGTGAACTTTTAAACAAGATAGTGCAAAAGGTAAATTATACCAATTGCAATTAATTTTGTAAATTTGCCTCGCTGAATTAAAAATGAATTATCAAATTAAATTATTAATAAAAGGATTACAATGAAACCAATGATTAAAAGTCCTTTGCAGATTGCAAGGGCATCTTATCAGCCTAAATTACCAGCATCGCTTAAAGGCAATGTAGTGTTGAAAGAAGGAGAAGCAACGCAGTCCGTTGCCGACCAAAATGATATCAAGGCTTTATTTCCAAACACTTATGGTATGCCATTGATTACGTTTGAGCCGGGAGAAGGAAAAACTTATCCTATCAAGAATGTAGGTGTGATTTTATCGGGTGGACAAGCGCCGGGCGGACATAATGTGATTGCCGGTATTTTTGATGGTTTGAAAAAATTAAATCCTGAAAATAAATTGTATGGCTTTTTAGGCGGACCTATTGGTTTGGTAGAGCACAATTACATTGAACTAACTGAAGAGATAGTGAAGGAATACCGCAATACAGGTGGATTTGATATTATTGGTTCTGGAAGAACGAAATTGGAAGAGGATGCGCAATACCAAAAAGGTGCACAAATTTGTCATCAATTAGGTATCAACGCCATAGTGATTATTGGTGGCGATGATTCCAATACCAATGCTTGTGTGTTAGCTGAATACTATGCTCAAAAAGGTGAGAAAATTCAAGTGATAGGATGTCCGAAAACCATTGATGGTGACTTGAAAAATGAGATGATTGATTGTTCTTTTGGATTCGACACGGCTACAAAAGTATATTCAGAATTAATTGGAAATATACAGCGAGACGCCAGTTCTGCAAAGAAATATTGGCATTTTATCCGCTTGATGGGTCGCTCTGCTTCTCATATCGCTTTAGAATGTGCTTTGCAAAGTCAGCCAAATATCTGCTTGATTTCTGAAGAAGTGGAAGCCAGAAATATGACGCTTTCTGATATTGTTGATTATATAGTGGATGTAATCGTTCATCGTGCCGAGCATGGTTTGAACTTTGGAACTATCTTAATTCCAGAAGGTTTGATAGAGTTTATTCCAGCAATGAAAAAACTTATTGCTGAATTAAATGACTTGTTAGCGCATAATGGTGATTTTGCTGCTTTGGAAACTGATGACGAAAAACGTCAATATATCAAAGCTACTTTAACGCCTGAAAGTTCACAAGTTTTCCGCGATTTACCAAAGGGCATTGCGCGTCAGTTGACTTTAGACCGAGACCCACATGGTAAT
>CAYPYZ010000246.1:0-2850 GCA_964414805.1 uncultured Paludibacter sp. | reverse complement strand
ATTAATTCGCATGTGTTTGGTCCATCTTCACAGTGCACGTCAAACAGATGCCAATAAAATAATACCCCTGGTGCGCATTCAGGTACAGGGATGACGCCGGGCGTATAGATAGGTTGAGAGGGGGCCCCTGGCGTTCCTTTATCGTCCACTGGTATATATGCTATTTTTGCACAATTATCTGTCACATGAATAGCTTTCCATGACGACTCTTCTGTTGTTTTACCTGTAGGAACAATATAGTTTGTCCTGCCGATAGTAACATCGTCCTGAAATTTTACAGCTACGGCATCTTCAATATCCCATGTAAAAGGAGGGCATCCACCGATCACTGAAATTGCTATTGTCCCTTCTGGATAATCCACTAAAGGGTCAATATTAAAATAAAATTCATAATTATCATTGTTACAACAGCCATAGGAAGGGGAAGAAGATCCCGCGCCCGCATTTTCGTCTTCGTCCATATATTCAATGTACCGGACTTCATTTCCGTTTATCATCCTTTGAACCAAAAACCAAACTTCGTCATGCCCGCTTCCAGGTATAGCGCATAATGATTCGACATTAGCCATTATCTACTACTCCCGCCCAAAGCGTGACGATGCCAGCCAATAACATTCTGGTCAGGGACATATGTCAATGCTCCCAATGTCCCATCTTCCAAAGCACACCACACGATAGAGTCTTGTCTCTGCTGATAGGCCATATCTACGACCCCCCCGCCGTTATTAAGGATATGTTCCGATAACAAACTTAAAGCCTGGCTGTCGAAGGCATCCATATCCAGATTATATTTATATTCGCGTAATACACGACCTGACCGATCAATAAATAAGATTGATTTAAAGGCCACAAACCCCTGAATATCCGCAGATCCGAAATTAGAATCCTGGTGTTTATTTGGAGGTTTCGAAGGTGTTATGGTGCCTGATACAGCCTCTAGTCTTATTTCTCCCCCTAGTGTGCTTATTGTCAACTGCTTCCATGATTCCATCCATTTTGCTACATTGATGCCGCCTTTTGCATCGAAGAAAAATTTGAAGGCCTCATCATCATTCGTTCCAGCTTTCATGTCATAATAATCCAGAACAGAAGATCCCCATACCCCTGTAGGTTCGCCGTCTGTACAGGCTAAAATAAGCCTACCATCAAAGATTTTCCCAACTCTTGGGTAACCCGACGAGCCCGAGAAAGCCGGTTTAGCCCATATTGTTGTAGCGTCAGTAGACCTGATATCATCAATAACATTTGCCGTACAAGACAAGGCATTTTCTGCAACCGCCGTTATCCTGAAAGTACCCTGGCCTGGCGCAGAAGGGTCTAATGTTGATATTCTGACATTTATAGTACCGGAAGTAAAAGACTGACAAACAGCTTTAAACCCGACCCCATCTTCGCTATTTTCTATGTGTATAAGAGTGTTTTCAGTAAAGACTTTATACGTATACCACCATTCGGCTTCATATTCGGTGTTCGGCCCAAGATTGAAGCACCTGTATATTGCCACCGCGCCAACCCAGGTCCCGGCGATTTCTATTTCAACCGTACCGACACCACTTATTACATAATCGGTTTCCTGTTCTGCGGCGGTAAAAGCTCCTGTTTCTGTGCTTATCATCTTTCCGTTACTTAATTTCCATAAGGTGCCAATGTAACCCGATGTGAATATCGCGGCTGTCGCGGTTACCGTAATGCCGTTCCCGGTTACCGCGGAAGGTGTAAGAGTGGTTGCCGTTTCGTTATCGTCCAGAAAAGGCCCGCCTTCGAAGACTACATCCGTTAACGTCCATGTTGCATGAGCATACCGGGTCAGTTTAGCGGGATGATGTGAGGCGTGAAAAATATAAAGTACATCATTACTTTGTTCAAATCTCAATTCTCTTAATTCATCTTCAGTGTACGGAGTGGCAATTTCATAAGCAGTGTCAGTCTCAACAGTCCCCACCCAATAACCCGCCGCTAAATCCGTGGCGAAAGTCCCGGAAGTATGCGCGACAACACACCTGTAATATACATCTGATTCAATTCGCAGATCTCCAGGGGCGTAGGCCGTAGCGGTTACCCAATTCTCGTATTCCGCTACTATCTGAGCATGGTCATATATGAATCGGATATAATATTCTCCAATTTCAAGCAGGTAGTTTTGTGTAGCAGAAAACTCGAATTTTCTTAAAACGGCAATTTTTGTTGAGTATTTTGCGGCCACAACATACTTTGTACCAAACCTTCGAGAGGCTCCCCCGCGAGGATCAACAATAGCATTGAGGCACGTTGCCAGACCGTTTTTATGCTGCTGGATATCTGATCTTCGATGAAGTAATGGAGATAGTTCGCCTGACGTGAAGTTGTTTTTTAATACATATGCAGGCATTATTTACTAACCCTCACGTAGGCCGGTCCGCTTGAGTACGCAGTACATCCGATCCGGTATTTGACTCCGGCTTCGCACTCTTCAAGCTGCTTATTTGCGGCAGCCGTAAATGTGCCGTCTGTAGACACATTCCACCAACGCTCAATGATATACTCCTCTTCTTCGGCCATAATATCAGCGCTGATTGAAAGAGTGGTTGCACTATCAATGGCTGTGATCTGGGCATAAGTGTCATCAGTAGTATTATGCACCCAATCGCCGACCCTCACGCCGTTTGCTGTGAAGTCTTTTGTAGCATCGACGAGTTTATCGACGGTTGTCGCTGTGGCTTCTCCTTCGATATCGTCATCAGTGCCAAATTTCTTCTGTAGATTTATTGTTCCTACAAAGGTTCCGTTTACAATAACATTGAATTTTCCATATATGTCTATAGCATCGGAGAATTCAAGGGCTGCGTCAAATGCCTCATCTACCATTAATAA
>CAYPYZ010000245.1:0-2869 GCA_964414805.1 uncultured Paludibacter sp. | reverse complement strand
TTTTGAAAAATTTTCATATTGATTCATATAAAATTTTAAAAATATAATGGTTTCAAAACAAACTAATAAACAGGAGGTTGATTTAAGTCTGCGACAGTTTATCAAAAACTTAGGAGGCATAGCCGGAGGGACGGCTTTATTGGCATCCACTCCTTGGTTGCAATCATTTACAACCGACAAACTTTCAGAAATTAAGCAAGAAAAAACGCGTTTGGCTGTTATAGGTACTGGTTCCAGAGGCCTGTATCATATACATAATATGCTTGCAATTGGGTTGATAGACATAGTGGCTTTATGTGATAATTATCTGCCTAATCTTAAGGAAGCATCCGCCTTATGTCCTAAAGCTAAGACCTACACTGATTATAAGAAATTATTAGAGTCTCCGGATATTGATGGTGTAGTCATCGCATCTCCGCTATACTGGCATGCTCCCATGGTGTTGGATGCTTTGGATGCCGGTAAACATGTATTTTGTGAAAAAGCCATGGCACGTACAATGGATGAGTGTAAGGCCATTTATCAAGCTTATCAAAAGACGGATAAGGTGTTGTATTTCGGACTGCAACAGCTTTTTGATGAAAAGTACATCAAGGGCATTCAGCTGATACATAATGGTCTGATTGGTGATGTAGTAGGCATGCGTTGTCATTGGTTTAGGAATCATGATTGGAGAAGGGAAGTGCCTTCACCCGAATTAGAAAAGAAAATCAATTGGCGTTTATATTGGGAATCTTCAGCCGGATTGATGACTGAATTAGGTTCACATCAGTTAGAAATTTGCAATTGGGTGATGGGAAAGAAAGTACCTACTACTGTGAGTGGTATGGGCGATATAGTTTATTGGAAAGATGGTCGCGAAGTTTATGATAGTGTGAATTTGGTGTATCGTTATGCCAATGGGGTAAAGATCAATTATGAATCATTGATTTCCAATAAGTTTAACGGCATGGAGAATCAAATTTTGGGTAATAAAGGAACTGTTGAATTAGCGCAGGGCTTGTATTATTTGGAAGATGATAAGAACTCTCCGGCTATTCAACAATTACTTTCAGAAATCAGAGATCAGGTATTTTCTGCTATTCCTGCTGCTGGTCCGAGCTGGCGCTCAGAGACCCGTGGTACTTATAAGCCTTATGCAGTGTTGAAAGGTAAGGCGAGCATCAATACCGGCGCATCCATGGTAAGTGCTGATGCTGATGGTTCAGATTTGATGATGGAAGCCTTTGCACAAGCCTGCATAACCGGTGAAAAAGCTGAAAATATAGTCGAAGAAGCCTATGTAGCTACCCTTTTATGCTTGCTTGGCAATCAAGCCATGGCTGAACAGAGAACCATTCATTTCCCGGAAGAATACACCATTCCTTATATGAAGTTTTAAAATTATGCAAGATATTATCATTACTTCCAAGCGATTAAAAAAAGAGTTGTACTTGTTGCTATTTTGTTTCATTATAACCAATATTATCCATATCGCGGCCATCATCAGTTATCAAACTTCATGGTGGGAATTATTGTCACAAATGGGATATGTGCTTGTTATAAGCGTAGCTTTATACCTACTTTTGTGGTTGATTCGTCTTTTATATTTTTTGCTAAAATTACCTTTTAAAAAGATTAAACGTAGATAACTTGAGAGTTTTCCGTTTGCGTTTTATGAGTAGTAATTTGCGCATTTATAGCGTGAATTAGTAATTTGTATAGTTAACTTTGTGCGTAACTATATACAGACAATATTTTTATACGATATATTTGAATACTAATAAAAACAACACATAAACTAATTGAGCGATGCAACGTATCATAATTTTACTTTTTGTAAGTCTAATCAGTATGAATCTCCTCCATGCTGAAATTAAAATTGGTATTATTGGTTTGGACACTTCTCATGCACCTGCATTTACCAAATTAATCAATGCCGAAAATAAACAAGATCAATACAAAGGTTTTCGTATTGTAGCAGCGTACCCTTATGGTTCGCGGACTATTCAATCCAGCTATGAGCGTATTCCCAAATATATTGAAGATGTAAAATCTTATGGAGTGGAAATAGTTGAATCTATTACTGATTTATTAGAAAAAGTTGATTGTGTGATGCTTGAAACCAATGATGGCAATCTGCATTTAGAGCAAGCAGCTGAAGTATTTAAAGCTGGTAAAATAGTTTTTATTGATAAACCTATAGGTGCTGATTTAGTACAATCCATAGCTATTTTTGCATTGGCTAAGCAATACAAAGTGCCTATGTTTTCCTCATCCGCTTTACGTTTTACGCCACAAAACCAAAAATTGGCTAAGGGTGAATTTGGAGAAATTATAGGCGTTGATTGTTCTTCTCCTTCTCCTGGTGAGCCGAGTCATGCTGATTTTTCATGGTATGGTATGCATGGCGTTGAGACTCTCTTTACTGCTATGGGAACAGGATGCATAAGCGTCAGTAGAGTATCGTCCGAGGGAACAGATGTTGTAACTGGTTTGTGGGAAGATGGCAGGATAGGTACTTTCAGGGGTATCCGACAAGGAAAGGGTGTATATGGCGGTAGGGCTTATACAGCTAAAGGAGTTGTAGAAGTTGGTGGTTACGAAGGTTTTGGACATATGCTCGATCATATGATGGTATTCTTTAAGACTGGTATTACTCCGGTTTCAGAACAAGAAACCCTTGAGATTTTTACTTTTATGGAAGCATCTAATATTAGTAAAAGCAAGAATGGGAAAATCATCAGCATGGAGAAAACCTATAAAGATGCTGCTAAAAAGGCCAAGAAATTATTGAAACGAAAACAATTATAATTCCCTTCGCGAAGGTAAGTGCAATGGGCTGAGACTATTCATGACATAATAAAACCCATATTTTTACATAAATCTT
>CAYPYZ010000244.1:0-2885 GCA_964414805.1 uncultured Paludibacter sp. | reverse complement strand
ACTGATTTTCATAGAAAAATAGTGGCGCAAGGTGTGATTAATAAGGTGGTGGTTCGGTATATAGATGCGTATAGGGATATGCTCAAAAAAGACTATAAGACTTTTGAAAAATTTCATCAGCAGTTTGTTGTGCCTCTCTCAGTTTTTGAGGAGCTTAGGACACTTTCTGAAAAGGAGGAAATAGAGATTGAGGAAGCGGATTATGAGCAATCCAAGGATTTAATAGCTTTGCAAATCAAGGCATTAATTGCAAGAGATCTTTGGTCGATGAATGAGTATTATTTGGTGATGTCACCACAAAATCAAGCCCTACAGCGAGCTATACAGATATTGCAAACGCCGGGAGCATATGAGGGTGTGCTAAGTCCTTGAACCTTTAAAATACTTTTTGATGTTTGATTATATCTCACAACATTTTGTTGAAATTGTAGGAACCCTACTGAGCTTAATTTATCTGTATCTTTCCGTCAAACAGAACATAAGTCTTTGGATATTCGGTTTCCTTAGTTCTGCCTTATATGTGGTAGTTTTCTTCAATACCAAGTTTTATGCAGATATGTCATTACAGTTTTATTATTTAGCTGTAAGCGTGTACGGATGGGTAAGTTGGAAGAAAGGAAAGGCAGAAACCGGTGAAGAATTGCCTGTTAAAACCGTAAAACTACGACAAGCTTTGTGGTTGCTTGCACTGACCGTAGTGGTGTTTTTTATCTATTATTTTATTTTGAGCAATCACACTGATTCACCGGTGCCTATTGGTGATTCTATCACTACGGCATTGAGTATTACGGCAACTTTGATGCTGACTAAAAAAGTCATTGAGCATTGGTTGTTGTGGATAATTGCTGATGGTATATCGGTGGGTTTATATATTTATCGAGGACTTTACCCTACAACCTTACTATTTGTACTATACACTATTATGGCAATAGTAGGTTTTATTTCATGGAGAAAATCCCTTAAAGCCCAGAAAAGTTAATAATGTAAAATAATTAAAGAAATTTTTCCTTAATTACTTGAATCATTGTATTTTTGTCCGGTTTTTAGAAAAATCAATAGTGATTTACTTAGTTTTTTGAAAGAAATTTTCATATAAAAACAATAGCAAAACCTATTTGTATAGTATAATTTATTATTTAAAATAATTTTCAAACTCAATTTTTATGTCTAAAGTAACTGTAATAGGTGCGGGAAATGTTGGAGCAACATGTGCCAATGTGTTAACTGTTAATGAAGTAGCAGATAAGATTGTTTTATTAGATGTTAAAGAAGGTATTGCTGAAGGGAAAGCAATGGACATCATGCAAACTTCAACCTTGCTTGGTTTTAATTCTACTGTTATCGGTAGCACCAATGATTATGAGAAGACTGCCAATTCTGACGTAGTTGTGATTACATCAGGTATTCCTCGTAAGCCGGGCATGACTCGCGAAGAATTGATAGGTGTAAATGCCGGCATAGTGCAGTCTGTAGTAAGTAATATTCTTAAACACTCGCCTAATGCGATATTGGTTATAGTTAGTAATCCTATGGATACTATGACCTATCTTACATTAAAAAATACCGGTTTAGCAAAGAACAGGGTAATTGGTATGGGTGGTACTTTGGATAGCTCACGTTTCAGGTATTATTTAAGTCAAGCTTTGAAGGCTCAGCCCAATGAAATCCAAGGTACTGTAATAGGTGGTCATGGTGATACCACCATGATTCCTTTGAAGCGTTTTGCTACTTATAAAGGTCGTCCGGTTTCAGATATTTTAGATGAACAAGAATTAAATCAAGTAGTAGCCGACACTATGGTTGGAGGTGCCACATTGACTAAAATGATTGGTACATCTGCTTGGTATGCACCGGGTGCAGCTGCAGCTTATGTGGTAAAATCAATCTTACGTGACCAGAAAAAAGTTATCACTTGCTCTGTTGCTTTGGAAGGTGAATATGAACAAAATGATATTTGCATGGGTGTTCCGGTGGTTGTTGGAAGAGGTGGTGCCGAACAAATCCTTGATTATAAATTAAACGAGGAAGAGATGGATATCTTCAACAAAAGTTGTGATGCTGTTAGAGCAACTAATGATGTATTGAAGGAAATAGGAGTGTTATAATTGATATCCCAGAAGTACTCAACTGCTGAGTAAATTACGATTTTGCTAACAGCTGTCTCAATACACTATTGTTGAGACAGCTGTTGTTATTATATATTAATAAAACACTATCTTTGGTCCATAATTTTTAATGAAATAATTGATAAAATCTTTATAGCATGAAAACGAGATTATTGATTTTGAGTTTAATTGTATGTAGTGCCTTAGTTTTTTCACAAGAGAAAATAAAGACTGGTTTTGGTTTTGGTGCCATACCGGCGGTTTCCTTTGATACTGATTTGGGTTTTCAATATGGCGGTATCATCAATTTATTTCACTATGGTGATGGCTCAAACTATCCTAAATACAACCATTCTTTGTATTTGGAAATGTCGCGCTACACCAAAGGTACGGGCATCAACCGCTTGATGTATGATTCTGACAAATTGATACCCGGCATAAGAACTACGGTGGATGTGACTTATTTCACCGATCAAATGTTGTCTTTTCATGGTTTTAATGGCTACCAATCTATTTATGATAAAGATCATTCTATTATTGATAAAGCCCAATCACGTCTATTCTACGGCATGGAACGCAATATGTTTAGGGCTAAAGCTGATTTTCAAGGCAACTTTGGAGATTCCAACTTCGGTTGGGTAGGGGGCTATTCTTTTTATAATTTTGATTTGGATACGGTGGATATTGATAAATTGGGTTTAACTGCCGTTGCCGGTGGCTCTTTGTATCAACGCTATGTTGATAAGGGTCTGATTGCTAATGAAGAAGAAAACGGTGGTT
>CAYPYZ010000243.1:0-2885 GCA_964414805.1 uncultured Paludibacter sp. | reverse complement strand
TCACCAATAGGCGGGATTATAACCAAGTGGGGGATATCAAGTTAGATTTAAATTTTGAATATAGGGCTAAAATGTTTTGGGTTTTAGAAGGGGCTTTATTTGCGGATGCAGGGAATATTTGGACAGTAAAAGCTTATGATTATCAGCCCGGAGGTGAATTTGGGTTCGATACTTTTTGGAAAGAAATAGCTTTGGCTTATGGTTTCGGTGTTAGAATGGATTTCAATTTCTTTCTTTTCCGTATGGATTTAGGCTTTAAATTGCATGATCCTGCCGCTACAGTTCAAAATTGGGTAGCGCCTACTTCATTTAAAAATATGGCTTTCCACATAGCCATCGGATACCCCTTTTAATAGTAATAGCTAATCAATATTCTTTGTAAATCCTTTCCAGAGGTCGGGGGCGAAATTTTTGACAGGCCTATACAAAGTAGATTCAGACTTCAGATTCTCATCAAGAAAAGCGAATTGATTATCCAATGCCTCTAACAACACCAATAATACACTTACAATCAGCGCATATTTAATGGTGCTTATGATACCTCCAATAACAGCATTGATTGAACCCAGAGAAAGTGCTTTCACCATTTTATGAATGATTTTTCCTATGATAATCAGGACAATGGCTATTAATAAAAACGCTATGATGATTGAGATAGGTTGAACGGAAGTTACGCTGATTTTAAACCATTTCATCAACCATACACTGATAAAAGGTGCTAAATTGCGACTAAAAAGAATACCAATGAATATAACCATCAACGATATGATTTCCTTGACCATACCTCTGAAAATGCCGATTATAAAACCGAAAACTATAGGAATGAGTATGTATATATCTAAACTGTTCATTCTAAGCGCAAATTTATAAAAAACCTTTCGAGATACAATTTTATATACTTATTATTTTAATAATAAGCTTTTGGATATCAGAATTTAGCCTTTTTACCTTGATTTTCCTATGAATAATTCAGATTGTTTTTCCTATACTTTTAGTTGATTCTTAAACAAAAATCCCTACTTTTGTGTTTCATTTTCAAAATAGGTGAATTAGCATGTATACAAGTATTAAAATCATTACTGTCGTTATATTGATTGTCTGGGTAAAGAATACAGCTTACGGAAAGCCCAAGTTGAAATTCCTCGAGCCAAAGAATCATGAACTCACTATTTATGTGATTCCATCTATGTATGAATTGGATTGGGATAGTCCGGCAGCTCTCTATAAAACAGTGAAAAGCTGTTATGCTAAAACCATGCATTACAAGACTAATTACTTAACCGGTCACACCATAGTTGAGGTCAATTCTCCTAAATTGGAAAAGCCTTTATTGGTTGCGCAGATGTCGAGCAGCATGAAAGAGAAACGCCAAATGATCTTCAAGGAAAAGGCCGGCTATGCTATTATAGGTGCTATTTTACAAGGTAAGATGGAG
Source organism: uncultured Paludibacter sp. (assembly GCA_964414805.1). Lineage (GTDB taxonomy): Bacteria > Bacteroidota > Bacteroidia > Bacteroidales > Paludibacteraceae > Paludibacter. The sequence continues at coordinate 1,450 of CAYPYZ010000243.1, read as the reverse complement.
ACTGAGGAAGAAATTATCCATGCACTTCGGGTATATGCCAAGAGGAAAAAACTTGCTTTTGTAAAATATAGTATTTCTGATGAAGCTTTTGAGCGTGTAATAGATTTTATCAGTCATTATTCCGGTAATCAAAACCCTGATTACACGCCTTATATCAATTATGGAGGTGCATTTTGGCCACGTTTTAAAGAAGAAGGATCAGGCTGTTCTGCTTTTGGCATGACAATTTTGGAGCTTGTGAATTTATTGCCGGAAGAGCATACCAAAGCTTGGCAATTAAATAATAAAATCCCTATTGAATTGATAGGTGGCAAATACAATAATGGTCATAAAGTTACCATTGCCGATATTAAAAATGCAACTACTTGGTATGAGGGTGATGGACAAATCAATGTAGATTACGTCTTGTATTCAGTATATAACCCCAGTATCATTTATGATTGGGTTCTTGATGTCCGTAACAAAAAATCACATAAGTATCAAGCTATGGAATGGAATGGCATACCGGGCGTACATATCAATGCTGAAGAAATTGAGTTCGATCGTAATGAACCACTCTTTTTAGATAGAGATCAACCTAATCTATTTATCGACATACATAAACAGGCACAAACTCAAGAGAAAGAGTATGTAAGCAAAAGGTAAATTTGTTGTTTTGCACCTGTTTTTGTTGTTTTGCATACTATGTAATCATGCTTATTATATAAAATCATCATGAGTTATTTTAATTATCAAAGAAGAAAATCCTCTACTGTAAAAATAGGTCAACTTTTATTAGGTGAACAATATCCTATTCGTCTACAATCCATGGCTAACACGGATACTAATGATATAGAGAATTCGGTTGCTCAATGTTTACGTATTGTTGAGGCCGGTGGTGAGATTGTCCGTTTTACTGCCCAAGGAGCCAAAGAAGCAGAGAGTTTACAATATATCAAGCAAGCTTTATTAGATCAAGGTTGTGAAACACCTTTAGTAGCAGATATACATTTTAGAGCTGATGCTGCTAATATTGCGGCGCAATATGTTGAGAAAGTTCGTGTAAATCCCGGAAATTTCATTGGTAGGATAGTCCGTAGAACTGATTATACAGAAGAGGAATATCAAGAGGAATATCAGAAGATCAGACTGAAGTTTACGGAGCTATTAGATATCTGTAAAGTTCATCATACCGCTATTCGTATAGGGGTAAATCATGGATCTTTAAGCGAGCGTATGATGAATCGTTGGGGTGATACGCCAAGGGGTATGGTGGAATCTTGCATGGAATTTCTACATATTTGCGAAGAGGAAAATTTCTCTAATGTTGTGATTTCTATGAAATCATCTAACACCTTGTCTATGGTGCATGCAGCACGTTTGTTAGTTGCAGAAATGGATAAACACGACATGCACTATCCACTGCACCTTGGGGTTACCGAGGCCGGTGATGGGGAAGATGGTCGTATTA
>CAYPYZ010000242.1:0-2890 GCA_964414805.1 uncultured Paludibacter sp. | reverse complement strand
TCAATCCACCCAAGTTCAGGGTTCGAAGTTGCATAATCATGAGCATTCAAAGCAATAGCGTCATCGCCAGTTTCAAAAACTCCATTGCGAATGGTAAAACGAGAACCTTTTCCTAAATGAATTCCATCTTTCCATCCCTTTATAATTACATCATCAATTATTACGTCTTCAAACGTGCATACATGAATACAGAATTGTCCTCGTGCTACGTCCATACAACGAAAACGTTCAATTCGTAAGTCTTTGATATAGAAGAAAGCCAAGTGTCCTCGCAAACCAAATACATCAGTAAAATTTACGTCAATCCCATTAACAATTATCTGTAATCCTTCGATGCTAATATTATGATCGAATTGTTTTGTTAGAGCTCCTTTATTCAATATCACATGTGTAAAACCACCTTCGTCATTTACTTTTTTGAGAAAAACACCATTGCCACAAACCAACGAAGTATTACTTCCAATATATACAGTTCCGGACATTTCATATATACCAGGTTTGCTTATCACAACAGTCCCAGTTTGATCAATAGCTTTCTGTAGCGATTTTTTGTTCTCAACTGCACTTGCGTCAGGTGAAAATCCAAAATCTGCAGCATCAGTAAAACCAAGTTTGCTTATTATCGAAGTGCCAACCTTATCAAAAGATAAGTTTGCTTGGCTGTAAAAATGGCCAACTTGAAAAATAAGTATTGAAATTAAAAATAAATAAGAATTTTTCATCATAATCTTTTTTTTAATTATTAAAATTCCGTCACGTTTGTAAGTGTCTGAAGTAATCAATTTGTTGTATTTGAGTTATATAAAAAGAAGTAGCTCATTATAGAGAACGTTACTTCTGACATCAAATATTACAAATTAAAGCAAATTAGATTACCCATCCTGTACTATATTTGCGTGATCCTGCTTTAAAATCTCGTCATTACTCCTTGATGGTAGATTTAGTCATTGGGGAGGGTAGAACTAATTATGGATAAATAACCGTTTGTCTTAGCAATTTAGAAACCAAACGCTTCCTTCATCTTCTTAAAAACATCAGTGTTTTTGTATACTCCGGTAAATTTATCTGCACCAGCTCCATAAGCGAAAACTGGAACCATTATTGCTGTGTGATTACCCGATGTATATTTAGCATAAACGGCTCCTTGTTCAATATCCCCACCATTTATAGTCATACCTCCTGTTTCGTGATCAGCAGTGACTATAACAAGTGTTTCATTATTGGAGGAAGCAAACTCTATAGCTTTACCAACAGCACGGTCAAAATCTAAAGTTTCTTGCACGATACCGGCAGTGTTGTTAGCATGACCACTCCAATCTATCATAGAGCCTTCTACCATTAAGAAAAAACCATTTTTATTTCCTTTTAGAACATTAATAGCTTTTTCGGTCGCTTCAGGTAACATTTCTCCTCTTGCCGGATAGGAGGCATTATGAATGTCTGCTGTTAGGATAGCAAGTTTACCTGAATTTATGGTAGATGCTTCATCTAATGAGTTAAAAACAAGATATTTATCTTTTTTGAGTTCTTCTAATAGATTACGCCCATCTTTACGTTCAGTGAAAAATTTGCGACCTCCACCAATGAAGATATCAATATCAGACCCAATAAAGTCTGCAGCAATCTCTTCTTGCATATTCCTTGAAGGTTGATGTGCGATAAATGAAGCCGGTGTGGCATCTGTGATGGATGAAGAAGCTACTAATCCTGTAGCATAACCTTTTGATTTACTAATTTCCAAAATTGTAGGTATAGCTATGGTATCAGTATCTACACCTATTGCTCTATTGTATGTGCGTTGACCTGTAGAAAGTGCCGTTCCACCTGCTCCAGAATCTGTAATATACCTAGTAGCGCTTTGGGTTTCGCTAAAACCAGTAAAAGGCATTTGGGTCATATTTAATGATCCTCTATTAGCTGTCATTGCAGCGTAAACTTGTGCAACTCCCATGCCATCCCCTATGAGGAGAATAATGTTTTTAGGTTTATCTTTAAAATAAACGTTCTTCCTAAGAGTTAATACATCATGTGGATTTTCGTTTATAAAATGATTTTTGTCATCTTGTGCTGATGAAGAAATCCCTATAAAAAGAAAAATGACTATACTTAAAAATAGATGTTTCATTTTTAACTTTTAATTTGAATTAATTTCTATAAATATGGAATAACTTTGTTTTATATTAAAATAGCAAAAAGATATCCAAAATTGTTTTAGTGGTGATAGATGCATTAAATTTTATACCCTTCACTATATTCCTTAGTCAAAAGCTTAGCGGCTTCAGTATCATTAACGAATTTTTCGGCATCGGGATTCCATTTTATTGGACGTTTTAATTCGTAAGCAATATTACCTAATGTACAAACTGTACATGATCGATGTCCTATTTCAACAGGCACTATTGGGTCGATATGTTTTTGAACAGCTTCAATAAAGTTTTGTAAATGTGGTATCTTTGTTTCATAGGCACCCCCTTCATCATTTGATTTAGGAGGCAGTAAACTGTCGTCTGATGCATAATACTGACCTCTCGTAACTTCTATCCATCCTTTATCCCCCCAAAACTTAACACCACTTTTTATCTTTTCATTGAATGGTTCTTCGGTCATTACTGTCCCATTCGCGTATTTATAAGTGAGAAATTTTGTGTCTTTATAACCTGCAGGAATAATCTCTATAGGACCGCTTCCGTCCATATCTAAGCCCCATTGTGCAATATCGAACATATGAGCACCCCAATCAGTTGTATATCCACCACCTAGCTCTTTATACCAGCGCCATGCTCCCCAAATCTGTTCATTACGTTCCGGCTCTATTGAAATAGGTGGATTTAAATCTGAGTTGTAATGAACAAAAGTAGACGGACCTAACCACATTGGCCAGTTTAAATCA
>CAYPYZ010000241.1:0-2903 GCA_964414805.1 uncultured Paludibacter sp. | reverse complement strand
AAAAGATGTTTTTCAATCAACTGATATTGGCACCGCCGTACGTGATACTTTCTTACTGAAAAAACATCATAATACTCTGTATGTAGATGGCGGTATAACACCTCAAACAATGAGATTATACAATATCTCAGGTCAGTTAATCAAAGAAGACCATAACACGTACAACATAAGTGTTGAAGGTGTTCATGGTGTTTATATATTACAAATAATCCTTAAATCTAATCAGGTGCGATCGTATAAAGTCGTACTATAATTTCACTAAAAAGAGCCTGACTATCAAGACAGGCTCTTTCATTATGGAAACTAAAATGCTTAATCTATAATTTCCAAGGTTTTCTATAGTCATAAGACAATAACTTATTGGCTTTAGCACTATTCGTGAATCTTTCCCGCTTAGCATCCCAAACCAAGCGCTCCTGAGTTTGCATGGCTATAGTTGCCAAATGTGCCATGGTAGTGGAGCGATGACCAATCTCTAAAGTAGCCAATGGTTCCTCTCTGGTTTTCACACAGTCTAAGAAGTTCCTAATGAGTGCCGCAGCACTGTTTTTATAACTTCCATCTATCAATAAAACATCTTTATTATCTAAGTTTACTTTTTCAGGTTCCATCAATTGTTTCCATTGAGAAAACTGGCCGGGTATAGTGGGCGTAATTCTATAATCATTTTCACCCGTATGTAAAGTTCCTTTCGTACCCCTTAATTCCAAAAATCCATGAGGGATAAAGCTCCGAGAACTGGCTTCTAAAATAGATAGACTTACCAATACTCCGGAAGCAAACTCATAGGTAATATGCATGGTATCTGGAATTGTTCTGTCGTCGTCCACAGCAAACTTACCACCATGGGCACTCACTGCTACGGGCGCTTCTTCATTGATTAACCATCTGATTAAATCTAAATAATGCACACCATTATTGGAAACCTGATTGGCATAATCTTCCCACCATCTAAACATATATGGTGCAATATTATATTGATAGGGACGATAAGCCCTTGGTCCTAACCACATATCCCAATCAAAGTCTTTGGGTGGCTGTTCAGGAAACATTTTCCCTATCCCATAAGGAGCCATATTACTTACGTGACAAGCATTTGCGAAAGTAACCTTACCAATTTTTCCTGCCGGAATATCCTTAGCCAATTTTTGGAAAGTAGGTGCACCCCTTCTATTTAAGCCAACAGCAACAATTTGTTTGCTATTTAAGCCGGCATTCACCATAGCACGACCTTCCGCTACAGTCTTGGATAAAGGCTTTTCTACAAAGACATCCTTACCAGCTTTAATAGCATCTATTGTTTGTATCGCATGCCAATGGTCAGGCGTAGCAATACATACTGCATCAATGGTTGGGTCATCCAATAACTCACGATAGTCAGTATAAAGCTTAACAGTCTTTGGAAAATTCTCGCCCATCTTAGGTATCTGTCTGGGCATGGCCTCTATATAGCGTGGATCCACTTTGGAATAATCCCGTGTGATATAAGGCTCATATACATCGCATAAAGCAGCTACTTCACAATCCGGGTTTTCCATAAACATGTGTAAGAGCTGTGTTCCCCTGTTGCCAACACCAATAAAGCCCATGCGGATTTTGTCGTTCGGACCAATCTTGCGTGGCTGAGCAGGTACAGGTTTTTTCTTTATAGTAGCTTCTATCTTGCTAATAGGTGCTACAGACATAGCTGCCATAGCTACTGAGGCATTTTTAATAAAATCTCTACGATTAGTTTTTTGACTCATATTATTTTATTTTCATTGCAAATTATGTTTGTTTCTTAAATAAATCTTCGTAATAAGGCATCTCATCAAATATACCTCCGCCCTTTTCAAAATACTCTTCATTAGTCTTGTAAAAACCATCTGTTACATCTGTCCAAGGCTTATCATTAGCAGGATTATAAGTCCGCATCTTATCCCAATTTAGATAGTTCTGATGACCATTACTTTCCACCAAACCAATACCACTTAAGCCCGGAAAAGAGGGTAGTCGTGCTGCCACATTCTTACTCCATTCCACCATAGGAGGATTGACGGTTAAATCTGCGCAGAAACAAGGTATCTCTTTCTCAGTCGAAACTTTGGCAATCTTCATAGTTACACTCAAAGTCTTAGCTATTGGTTTTAAAGCCATTGCCTGATAACCCATTTCAATACGCTGCAAAGCATCCTTCTCTGTGTGTGCACTTTCATCGGCAGCTATCCTTACGGGAATATCGTGTACCAAAATATCTTCCTCTTCCGGGAATGGTTCTTCAATAATGGCTATCTGGTCGAAAGCTTTTATCTCTTGTGCATAATCCAAAAAACGCATGAAAGTTTCCTTGGATTCATAGCGGCTATTAGCATCAAAATAATAAGGAATTTTGCCCGATTCTGTATGCGGAGTTCTTATGTCCTTCAATACTTGATGTATTTCAAATAAACGCTGTTTGTCCTTTTCAAGCATTTCTTGTTGCGTACCAGCTTGACCGATTTTTATTTTCATAAAGAAATAACCTGATTCTACTTCATTACGAATAGTTGCAGCATCCACATTATAGGAAATTAATGGGATAGCAGCCAATTTTTTATGTTTTTCTGCAAAGGTAGAAGCATAATCTGAAGGAATCAATGCATCGAAATTATGTATGTTATTTTCTTTTGCATAAAGTAGCCATAAGGCACTATCAATAGGCACTAAAGCATTTAAAACAAAGGTTGCACGCAAATTAGGATTAGCAGTTATTTGCTTACCATAGGCATATAATTCCGTGAATAAATAGTCAGTTAAATCCATAGGAGAGCTAAAGCTAACTCCCTCTATCATTTGTAAAGCCCTCACCGTTAAAGCATACATCAAAGTATTACCACCAGATTCTGAATAGCTTGAGAAAATATGGCTGTCTGACCATAACACAC
>CAYPYZ010000240.1:0-2934 GCA_964414805.1 uncultured Paludibacter sp. | reverse complement strand
ATGGTACAGGTAAAATGGCTGCACAATTTTTTGCCAAAAGAAGATTCAGAGACTTCGCTTTTTATGGGAATAATGGTGTGGTATGGTCGAGGGAAAGAGCCGATGGTTTTCGCGAAGAAGTTGCAAGAGTAGGGGGTAATTACTATTATTTGGAAACGGTGAATTTAAAGCGTGAACCATGGGGAGAAAGCCATGTGGAATTAGAAAACTGGTTGAAGGCTTTACCCAAGCCTGTTGCGCTCTTAGCTTGCGATGATAGTTTTGCATTGCAAGTTGCAGAAACTTGCAAACTAAATAATATAGCTATCCCGGAAGAAATTTCGCTTTTAGGGGTAGATAATGATGAGCTGATTTGTAATCTTTCCGACCCACCTATATCGTCAATTGTTTTAGATGTAGAAAAGGGTGGTTATGATGCCGGAAGGTTGATTCATCAATTGATAGAAGGTAATAGAACCAAGCCTTTTAATATAGTCATTAATCCTGTTCGTTTGGAATTACGACAATCGACCGAAAAATATCATATCTCAAATCCTTATGTTGCTGAAGTAGTTGAGTATATTGATAATCATTTTACTGACGAGATATCTATAGATTATTTTTCCCAATTGGTACCGCTGTCTCGAAGAAATTTAGAAGTAAAATTTAAGCAAGAAATGGGGATATCTATTTATCAGTTTATTCTACAATGTAGGATAGAATACTTTGCTATGCTGCTAATTACTACGAATCGTACTTTATTGGATTTAGCCATTGAAGCAGGATTCAATGATTGCAAAAATATCTCTCGCATATTTAAGAAACTGATGGGTTGCACACCTGCCGAATATAGAAAACTCCATAAGAATCCTACTAAAAACTGACTCCTGCGTTTTTTGAGGATAACTCAACGCAATATTAGCGAATCCTTCATTTGGATGTACTATATTTGTGCAATCAAATTTATCTTTAAAAACTTTGAGTTTACACATTGATAAAACACAGTCAGTATGGAGCCAACAAATGTCACATTAAATCAGAAGCAAACAACCTTTTTTTCCATGATAATTTTAGCCACATTATTTTTTATATTTGGCTTGGTATCATGGGTTAATACCATCTTAATTCCTTATTTTAAACTTACTTGCGAGCTGACCATAGTGCAGTCATATTTGGTGACCTTCGCATTTTTTATTGCCTATTTTGTCATGGCCATACCTTCCTCATTCTTATTAAATAAGGTAGGATATAAACGAGGAATCATGATAGGACTTTGGTTTATGGCCTTAGGTGCTTTATTGTTTGTACCGGCTGCCTATTGGCGTACTTACGAGATTTTCCTTGTAGGATTATTTATGCTTGGTATAGGCTTAGCTATTTTACAATCTGCTGCCAATCCGTATGTAACTATCATTGGCCCTCGTGAGAGTGCTGCCAAACGTTTAAGCATCGTAGGAACCGGCAATAAATTAGCCGGCATCATAGCTAATCTTATATTTGCTGCTGTTGTGATAAAGGAATCCGATAAGGTTTTAATGCAACAAATACAGGCCGGTGCATTCTCCGGAGCTGCATTGGAAACTGCCTTAGACACCTTGATTAGAGGCGTTATGACTCCCTATTTAATTTTAGGAATTTTCTTATTTATCTTCGGAATTATCGTGCGTTATTCCATGTTGCCGGATTTAGATGCGGCTGACGTGAATAAGAATACTTCCGGCTTAGTAGATACACGAACATCCATCCTACAATATCCATGGTTGATTTTAGGAGCTTTGGCTATCTTTTTCCATGTTGGTTCCCAGATGATTGCTTTGGCAACCGTGATAGACTATGCAGGCACTATGGGGTTACCATTGGAGGGAACAGCGAAGAACTTCCCATCTTTTACCATGTTTTTTACCTTTTTGGGTTACCTAACGGGGATAGCGTTAATTCCTAAATATCTCAATCAAAGACATGCCTTGGTGATTTGTACCTCTTTGGGATTATTGTTTTCATTATTTACTATTTTCCTAACTGGTAATATACATTTGATGGGTATGCAAACCGATGTATCGATCTGGTTCTTAGTCTTGATGGGTTTCCCCAATGCACTAATTTACACCGGTATTTGGCCTTTAGCCATACGTGATCTTGGTAAACACACCAATCTCGGTTCATCACTCTTGGTGATGGGTTTAAGCGGTAGCGCTATTATGCCTTTGATATTTGGATATGTGGTAAAAATCAATAATAATCTCCCACTTTTCGACGCTTATAAAGTTGCTTATTGGGTGTTGATACCATGTTTCTTATACTTAATTTTCTATGCTACTGTAGGTTATAAAATTACCTCATGGTCAAGAAAGAAAGCTGTTAATTAAATAATCGATTTTAATCAATGATGAAAGATATGAGTAGATTTATTATACATAATGCCCAGGTAATTTGTCCGGATCGTAGTGTACCACAAACTTCCGTGATAATAGCAGGTGATACCATTAAGGAAATTGTTCCTGCTGATAGTGTGGTGATTACTGAGCAGGATAAGGTGTTAGATGCAGGAGGAAAATACTTAGCTCCCGGTTTTATTGATATACATACCCATGGCGGTGGTGGTCATGATTTTATGGATGGAACTGTTGAAGCATATCTTGGAGCAGCCGAAACCCATGCTAAATATGGTACTACGGCATTGTTGCCCACTACACTGACTTCTACCACAGAAGAACTATTAGCTTCTTTGGAGATATATAAAAAGGCCAATCAACAAAACACCAAGGGAGCTAAGTTTTTAGGATTCCATTTGGAAGGGCCTTATTTCGCATACAATCAAAGGGGTGCGCAGGATCGGAGAGCTAAAGCTAATTCCCTCTATCATTTGTAAAGCTCTAACTGTTAAAGCATACATCAAAGTGTTACCACCAGATTCTGAATAGCTTGAGAAAATATGGCTGTCTGACCATAACACAC
>CAYPYZ010000239.1:0-2954 GCA_964414805.1 uncultured Paludibacter sp. | reverse complement strand
AGAAAGCATCACACTCAAACCTGAAGCCAGTTGCCCTTTTAAGGAAGCTATATTGTCCTGTAAGGTAGACATCTGTCCGGTTAAAGTCATTGACTGTGCTTCCATAGCACCAAAGAACCGTCCACCTTCAGCAGTTGCCGATTCAAACGCATCAGCTAGCATTTGAGCAGAAATACCACCCTTAGACATCTCTTCCTTTAATTCACCGATAGATTTACCCGTTTTACGGGATATTTCTTCTAAAGGATTAAACCCAGCGTTGATCATTTGCATAAGGTCCTGTCCGGTTAGTTTACCAGTAGATGATGCTTGGGCAAAAGCTAAGGTTAATGATTTAAAATTATCAACATTCCCTTGTGAAATATCACCTAGTTGCCTCATGTGTTTTTGTGCATCTTCAGCCGACATCCCAAAGCTCATAAGAACCTGTGCTGCTCCAGCTAGGTCTTGTAGACCAAATGGTGTTGCTGCAGCTTCATTCCTTAAATTATTAACTAAATCTTGTGCCTTTGCCTGATCGCCTAACATAGTAGTGAATGATGCAGTATAACTCTCTAATTGAGCATTGTACTGTATGCCATCTTTCATTGCTCCAACAAAGGCTTTTCCAATTCCTGCAATTGCACTTCCTAAAGCTTTTACTCCACCAATAATAGCTTCGGAGAGTAAATTAGCTTTCAAAACATCACCAAACACACTTGTTTTTTTACTAGCATCGTCAATCTCATCGCTAAGATCATCTACATGATCAGCTAGTTTATTGGCAGCACTACCAGCATCTTTCATATGCTCTTCGCTTTTATCTGTGTTATTTGCATGATCAACAATAACCTTATTGTTTTCTTCGAGTTCCTTTGTCATAACATTTAGTTGTGCTTGGGCCTTATTTAATTGTATTTGCCAATTTTGAGTGCGACGGTCTGTGTCTCCAAAAGAGGTTGAGGCATTATCTAATGCAGCTTTGAGTGTGGATATCTTTTCTCTTTGAGCATCGATTTCTTTATTAAGAACAGCGTTTCGTGCAGTTAGAGCCTGAACTGAATTATCGTTCTTATCGAACAAACTGGTTACAAGTGTCATTTCACTTCCTAAAACCTTAAATGTTCGATTGATATCTGCGATAGCCTTCTTAAATTCTCGTTCACCCTCAATGCCAATTTTCAAACCAAAACTATCTGCCATACCGTCACCTCCTTAAATTCCCAGTGGGATAATATCATCTATTGTTCTGTATTGCTTAGGCCTTTCAATGCCATTCCACTGTTTATGACAGGTCCATAAATCAAAAAATAAACCGATAGGCATTAGCCAGAATTCTTCTAAACTCAATCCCATTTGTACGGTTCCATAATAAAGAAGTCGGGTAAAGACCTCATCGTCTATTACCCGACTTCTGCGTTTTTTGACTCAGTTTCTTCCTCACTTTCAACATTCCGTTTCGTTCCCTTTAACATAGCTTCAGTGATTGCATTTTTGTATTCAGCCAAATCAAAAGGTGAGGTAAGAATCTCTACCACTTCTTCAGTAAGAAGCTCTTTAGGATTATCTTTGTTTTTGAGATTGTAAATTAGTATCGATTGGTTTGCTAAGAGCGTCAATAGCCAAACAATCTCATCTAGTGCCATCTCAAAATTCTCAGATTTCATCAGTTTTTCTCCAAGGTTTTCAAGACCACCATACCTACCAGCAATCGCTTTAGTTGCACGTGTTGTCAACACGAGTTCATACTCTGTGCCACCTATATTAATAAAAGCACTTCGCTCATCAGTATGCGATAAATTAAAAGTATCCATTTAAAGTACTCCTTTCATTTTTATTCCCCTGGTGGCTGTGCAGCATAAACCGGTTCGTATACTTCACCAAACCAACCTGTTATTGTTTCGGTAGACACCCCAGGACTTCCTTCAGTGACTTCTGCCTTCCATGGATGTTTTCCCAAGCCGTCTAACTTATTTCTACGCATTACTGTTCCTTCAATGGTAGGTGTCTGAAAAGTTATCGTTTCTCCCTTAGTCTGTAAGTTAGTTGCTGGAATACCAAAGATTACTCGATATAGCCAAAAATAACGATATGTCCCATCTACCTTTAATGCACGAAAACCTACAGCTACTGGGGATCCTGAATTCTCACTTGCAGAAATTAGAACCCCATTATCATCTGTTACTGCTCCCGTTAGATCTTTTGCTGCCTCTACTCCAATATCATCTACACCCAATGTGAGGGTACCTGACTGAAAATCCTTTATCACTTCAGCCGCACTATCATCAGCATATAAAGTTGCTTCTGATAATTCGATAGAAAGTTCTGCTGATATTGCTTTTGCTAATTGGATTGGAATCCCATAGGTTTCTTCACCATCAATTCCCTCCGTAATTTTGGCATAATACAATCGATCAAGACCTATTGTTGCCATGGTTTATTCCTCCATTTCAATATGATATTTATATTGCTTTGCCACATCAATGGCATAATGATGAAAGCCAGTATCATCTTCATGACCAATGTACCGGCGATCAGTTATAGTAAAATCCGCACCCAATAGAGTGCGGACTAGTTTATTTTTAATATTTGAATAGTTTCCTTTAACAAATAACGATAGTCGTACTTCTTGTACCTCGAATTCAGGTAGGTTATCAGCATGAACTTCAAATAGATCGATTAGAGGTGTAATGACTAGGTACAGGTCAGGTGGTGTATCGGAAAACACACCTGTTTCTACTGGTAGACCACATATATCAGATATAGTTTTAATCTCTGACAAAATACTCATATGTTTTCCACTTCCTTTTCAAATCGATCCTTCATGGCTTCAATACAAGCTTTTCTTGAAGCAGTTCTTGCAGGTTTTAAAAAAGGTTTAGGGGGCTGACCAGATTTACCGTATTCAATGATATTGGCAATTTTTGCATTGCTGTGTCCACTTTTTCTAGGTTCATTAAACCCTACCTTCACAT
>CAYPYZ010000238.1:0-3032 GCA_964414805.1 uncultured Paludibacter sp. | reverse complement strand
AATTTTATTGGCAAATAATAAATCTTCTATCTGTTGCTCACTTGGCGACTTTTCCGTTACTACTTTTAAATCTTCGGCTGTCTCTACGCGTACATCCTTATCCTGCATCAATACACCATTCAACAAAGATCTAAACTGTTTGTTTGGCATACGTGCCTCTTTTAATATCAAAATTATCCTGTTTTTCTTTTGAGATAAAACCTCCAAAGCATCCATATCATAGTCCGGAGCAATAATTACTTCAAAGAAAATTTCATTAATAGCCTCCGCAGCAGCTAAGTCCACCACCGCATTCGTTATCAATACACCCCCAAAAGCTGAAATCGGATCTGCTTCTAAAGCAGCACGCCAAGCATCTACCAACACGGGGCGAGACGCTATGCCACAAGCATTATTATGTTTTAAAATGGCAAAAGTTATATCATCAAAATCATTGATTAACTGAACCGCCGCATCTATATCTAACAAGTTGTTATAGGAAATTTCTTTACCTTGCAACTGCTCAAACATATCATGGAAATTACCAAAAAACGTCCCTTGCTGATGTGGGTTTTCTCCATAGCGCAATGATTTAGCATCATTCACAGCATTTCTGAAAGCGGTATTTTCCTCTGCATCAAAGTAGTTGAATATGGCAGTGTCATAATCTGATGAAACAGCAAAAGCTTCTTTCGCAAACCGGCGCCTTTCATCCACGGTAGAGGCTGCACCGTTTTCTTGCAGTAAACTCAAAAACGGTTCATATTGCGCCTGAGAAGCAATGATGAACACATCCTTATAATTCTTTGCCGCAGCACGTATCAAAGAAATTCCACCTATATCTATTTTCTCAATGATATGGGATTCTCCTGCACCCGCCGCCACAGTTTCCTGAAAAGGATATAAATCAACTATCACTAAATCTATTTCTGGAATGGCATATTGATCCAACTGTGCAGCATCACTTTCCATTTCCCTACGAGAAAGAATACCTCCAAAAACCTTGGGATGCAAGGTCTTAACACGCCCTCCTAAAATAGAAGGATAATCAGTCAGCTCCTCTACAGCCTGACAAGGAATATTCAAAGACTCGATGAAAGCCTGTGTGCCACCGGTTGAAATAAACTCAACCCCCTCATCATGTAGTTTACGAATAATGAGATCTAAATTATCTTTATGATAAACAGATACCAATGCTTTTTTGATTTGTTTCTTTTCCATTTTTTCCAGTACAAATATAAGTCGACAAAGCTACAAAAAAAACTGTGCTTTTAAAAGCATAAAAGAACAAAATATTGAAGATTGATAGAATTGAAAAGAAATTTACTAACAACACAGCAAAATCAAAAAACATAAACAGACTTATTTATTCATCAATAATCATTAAAGCATTAAACAAATCATTTCATTGCTTGTTATTTAAACTGATTCTACATTAGATATTTAATAAATTATGAAAATAAGCAATTATGATAATGCGCAAGGGCATTGGATTTTAGCAAGTATGGGCAAACGCGTGTTGCGCCCGGGTGGTAAAGAGTTGACTTTAAAACTGATAAACTCATTGTCTGTAACAGAAGCAGATGATGTGGTGGAGTTTGCTCCGGGTATAGGTTTTACAGCAGCCATTACCATAGCTAAAAAGCCCAACTCTTACGTGGCAGTAGATGCAGAGGAAGACATTGTAAACAATCTTTCCCGAAAATTAGCCAATGATAAGGTTAGTTTTGTGCATGCCAATGCTGCAAGTACCGGTCTGCCGGCAGACAGCAAAACAAAAGTTTATGGTGAGGCGGTTTTGACTATGCAGTCTGACCCCCGCAAAGCAGAAATTATTGCGGAAGCATACCGTATCTTGAAAAAGGGCGGACTATATGCCATACACGAAATTTCATTGGCGCCGGTAAGTCTGACCACTAAAGAGAAACAAGCCATCTTGAAAGATTTGACGCAAGCTATTAAGGTAAATGCACGGCCATTAACGGAAGATGAATGGAGAAGTTTGTTGATAGAAGCGGGTTTTAAAGTAAAAAAAGTGGAAACCAATGGTATGCTTTTATTAGAGATAAAACGTATGATCGAGGATGAAGGTTTTTTCAGATTCCTGAAAATTGCATGCAATATTTTAAGGAATAAAGCAGCGAGGAAACGTATTCTTTCGATGCGGAGAACATTCAAAAAACATAAAGAAAACATGAGAGCCATCATGATTTTGGCACAAAAATAATCTGTTTAATTATTCCTTTATTTATTTTTTTAATTAATCATTATGAACATAACAAAAAGTTATAATATCGGTGAGTTGGTAGCTTTAGATTACCGTACCGCTCCGGTATTTAAAAAGTATGGTATTGATTTTTGTTCCCGGCTATTCGTAAGATGGTGAAAGCACAACATACAGGTGAATCCTATAGTCCTCCCCCTTTCGGAACAATTCAAAGTCCTATTGCTGTGATGCATGAGGAACATGATGTAGAAGGTGAAAGATTCAGAAAAATTTCGGAACTAACTGATAACTACACCACGCCTGCTGATGGATGCAGGACTTATCAAGTAACATTCGCTTTATTAAAAGAATTTGAAGATGATTTGCATTTACACATTCATTTGGAAAATAATATCTTATTTCCGAAAGCTATTGAATTGGAAAAAAGCTTGATGTAATCTGACATAAGCTAATAAAAGGTGATAAAAAGACGCTATGTTTAAAATCAAAATCAAACGCGTTTACGAAGCTCCGGAACCGGAAGATGGTTATAGGATGTTAGTGGATAAACTTTGGCCACGCGGGCTAAAGAAGGAAGTCGCAGCCTTGGATGAATGGAATAAAGACATCACACCTTCCACAGAGCTTCGTAAATGGTTTGGACATAAACCTGAAAATTTTGAACGTTTTGGCAACTTATATCAATTGGAACTAAGCGCTAAAACCGATGAGCTTAAACGCATACTTGCCCTTGCTGAACAGCAAAACCTGACTTTATTATATGCCGCAAAAAGCAAGGAAATCAACCATGCTCGGATTTTATTGGACGTATTAATGCAGCTGATTT
>CAYPYZ010000237.1:0-3039 GCA_964414805.1 uncultured Paludibacter sp. | reverse complement strand
AACCATAACATAGTATGTCCGAAATACGTCTTTTCGGATTTCAATAACAACCTTGTAGCCTAGTAAGGGTGTGGTCGAGTTTACCTCTACTTTAGTTTTTTTCTCGAACCTGTAGTTTCCCGTGTTCAGAATTAAGTCTGCATAAACCTCTGCTAGTGTGTAAGCCGATGTATTTGATAGCGTAGGGAGAAATGATGCTTGAGATACTTGTGGCTTAGGCTTTAACTTTAGGCTTTGTATTGTCACCTTATCGCCATAAAGATTATCCTGAAATATCGCCTCGGAAAAAGTAATACAGTCTTTGGTTAGTTTTGCAAAGGATACACCTCTAGGTAGATCATGATTCTGACTATTCAATAATTCTATCGATTTTTTTCTGCCTTTCTCATCCGCAGGGAAATACCCAACATTTACACTTTGAAGATAAAGCGCATTGCTTAATGGGAATGATTTTACCACTTGATAGATTTCTTTGGGAACATCTGGTTCCTCGGCTATAATTCTTCTTGTTTCCTTTACTACGGTTGTGTCAATGGTTGTTACTATAGTGAAACTATCTACCTGATTGTAGTCCATTACTTTTAGATTGGATAGACGAAACTGTTTTTCTACCAAATCAATATAACTGACAACTGAATCAACGTGGCTTAAAGCGCCGCTCATAACACTAAACCAATTACCTTCTACAGAATCGACGCTGCTAATTATAAAAGCCTCAAGACCCATATCGTTGAGCCGTTGTGCAATTTTTTCAGCCTGATAGTAACTTCGTTCCTTTTTTATCTCAATGCTATAAGGTTTCTCTGTGGAAAAAACTTCAATACCCTTCTCCCTTTTACATGATAGCAGCAGCAGGGCTAGACTAAAGATTATCAGTAGATTCTTATTCATCTTGCTAAGGTTTAAGGTGGATAAATTCATTTGTCAATAGAAATGCAGGCTTAAGTTAGTAAAACTGGTTCAACTAAACAAGTATTTATGTTTTTAAGGTAGTTACACTAACAACTTAACCTCCTCAGTAAATATCCCATCACCTATCTTTACCAGCTTAGCACATTAGGTTTTAAAATTCATTTGCATTTGCTACTTTTAACATCCTAATAATTTCTATACACATATTATGTCCGAAGACCAAAAGAAACAGCTGGAGCAGCAGCTCTGGAATATTGCCAATACCCTAAGGGGCAAGATGGATGCCGATGATTTCCGTGATTACATCCTTGGATTCATCTTCTACAAGTACCTATCCGAAAAGATGGAGCTGTACGCCAATAACATCCTTAAAGAGGACAAGATTAACTACCTTGATATTGACGAAGATAATCCACAGGGTATCGAGTACCTTGATGCCATTCGTGAGGAATCGCTAGAGAAACTGGGCTACTTTCTGAAACCATCGGAACTATTTGGTCAGGTAGCAGACAGGGGTAATGGAAACGGCAATGGTAAAAGCAACTTTATCATTGAGGATATTCAGAGAATTCTTATCAATATCCAGAACAGCACAATGGGTACCGATAGTGAGGATGATTTCGACCATCTGTTTGAGGACTTGGACTTGAACAGCACCAAGCTGGGCAAAACTCCTGAGCAGCGCAACGAGGTTATAGCAAAAGTGCTGTCGCATCTCAATAAAATTGATTTTAAGCTGGAGGACTCCCAAATAGATGTGCTGGGCGATGCCTACGAGTACCTTATTGGTCAGTTTGCCAGTGGTGCGGGCAAAAAGGCAGGTGAGTTCTACACCCCTCAGCAAGCCAGTAAAATTCTTTCACGCATTGTTACGCTGGGCAAAACCCGCATAAAATCTGCCTACGACCCAACAGTTGGGAGCGGTTCGCTAATACTTAGGCTAGGCAAGGAGTGCGAGGTGATGAACTTCTACGGTCAGGAGCTTAACCGTACCACCTACAACCTGTGTAGAATGAATATGATTCTGCACGATGTTCACTACACAAGGTTTGATATTAAGCTGGAGGATACCCTTGAGCATCCACAGCACCAACAGCTAAATGCCGAGGCGGTGGTAGCCAATCCACCTTTCTCCGCCAAGTGGAGTGCCAACAACCTGTTTATGAGCGACGACAGGTTTAGCGAGTACGGCAAGCTTGCCCCATCATCCAAGGCCGATTACGCCTTTATACAGCATATGATTTACCATTTGGGCGAGAATGGCACAATGGCTGTGGTAATGCCACACGGGGTGCTTTTTAGGGGTGCTGCCGAGGGGCATATCCGCAAGTACCTTATTGAGGAGAAGAACTACCTCGATGCAGTAATTGGACTACCCTCCAACATCTTCTACGGCACAAGCATACCCACCTGCATACTGGTATTTAAGAAGTGCCGTGAGCAGCCCAACGATATCCTATTTATTGATGCCAGCCAGCACTTTGAGAAGGTAAAGAACCAGAACTATCTGCGCAACGAGGATGTTGACCGCATTGTGGAAACCTACGCCAAGCGCACCAGCATTGATAAGTACAGCTACGTAGCACCCCTCGATGAGGTGCGTGAGAACGACTACAACCTCAATATCCCTCGCTATGTAGATACCTTTGAGGAGGAAGAACCCATAGATATTTCTGCCATTGCCAATGAGTTAAAAACGCTGGAAATAGATATACAAGCCACCGATAACGAGATTGCTGGCTACTGCCGTGAGCTAAACATCCCAACACCATTTTAGTTATGATTCAAAACAAAACAAAACCAAACTTAAGGTTTCCAAATTTTAATGAAGAGTGGAAAGTTATTTCGATTGGAGATGTAGTTCAAAAAGTTTCTAATCAGGTCAAAGTTATTAATAATGAGTTTTATCAAGAGATTGGTATAAGGTCACACGGAAAAGGGATTTTTCATAAAGAATTAAAACAGGGAACAGAACTTGGAAACAAACGAGTTTTTTGGGTGGAAGAGAATGCTTTAGTCGTAAACATCGTTTTTGCTTGGGAGCAAGCCGTTGCATCAACAACTATTCAAGAAAAAGGAATGATTGCATCACATCGTTTTCCAATGTATATACCGAGAAATAAAAAA
>CAYPYZ010000236.1:0-3044 GCA_964414805.1 uncultured Paludibacter sp. | reverse complement strand
TACACCTTTTTATACTTGGAAAGATAGTAAGACTTATGCTTGGAGTGATGATGCCACGCCTTATGCGCAGGTGGCTGTTTTTGAAAGTAATTTCAATACAACCGCACAAAATTTCATCAATCAGCGATCTTGTATTGAGAATTATAATGATAATAGTACTACAGCCAATCAGCCCACTTCTAATAATCACAAATTACTTGGTAATGAGTATCATATGCCGGATTACTCTATGCACTCAGGCTTGCATGTGATAGATTTCCCCATGCACTGGAATTTCCGTTCGGCGAATGAGGCTTATGGGATGGGTGTGGGCAATGATCAATTTTATAATGATGCTACTTATAATGTGGTTTATGTTGATTCGCACGATTATGCTCCCGATGGTGCTCCAGAGGGGCAGCGCTTTGCACAGCCGCAGGATGTATGGGCTGAGAATCTATCTTTGATGTTTACTTTCAGAGGTATTCCCTGTTTGTATTATGGTTCCGAAATAGAATTTAAAAAGGGCAAAGTGATAGATAATGGTCCGAATACGCCCTTGATAGAGACCGGTCGCGCTTATTACGGCGGCTATATTACGGGTGATATACAGCTTGATGACTTTGCATCTTATAGTGCTGCCTCCGGCAATATGGCTGTTAGTTTAAAGCATCCTTTGGCATTGCATATTCAAAGGTTAAATCAAATTAGGCAGGCTGTTCCTGCATTGCGGAAGGGGCAATATTCTACGGATAATATTAATAAAAGTGGGGTAGCGGCATTTAAAAGGAGGTATACGAATGCGCAAACAGATAGTTATGTTCTGGTCACTATTTCGGGAAATGCAAGTTTTAGTAATATACTGAATGGTACTTATACTGATGTAGTTACAGGTGATGTAAAACAAGTAACGAATGGCAGTCTGACAATTAATTGTTCCGGAAAGGGAAATTTAAGGGCTTATGTATTATCAACGGATAAAACGCCTGCTCCGGGTAAGATAGGTGTTGATGGCAAGTATATTTATACTGCTACTTCCGTGAATATCAGTGCAGGGACTTATGATGGCAAGCAGGAAGCTTTGACGGATGACCCTGAAAGTGGTGGGGATGAAGGAAATGGTACTGACCTCGATGTAAACGTGGTTGAGCCGCAACTATGTATAGGTGAGCAGGCTGTGTTTTTTCATAAACCTACTTCATGGGGCGAGCATGTGAATATCTATATTTATGATAAATCTTCTGGAAATACTATTGAGCATTATGGTGCTTGGCCGGGTGATGCTATGCTTAATTTAGGAAATAATTATTATAAATTTACTTTCGATAAAAGTATCACGGAAAGCTGGCAAGTACTGTTTAACGCCGGTAGCTCGCAAACGCCCGTTGGCGGTCAGCCCGGTTGGAAAGTAGTGAATGGTGCTATTTATCAGCAGGCCAACAACGAAACGGATGCTATAGAAAGCATACTTTCGGAAACGGATTGCAATGTGGGAGTGCGTTTGCCTGAGGTATCTTTGAGCAAATTTTACAGTCAAGATGGTCGTCTAATGATTGAATCAGTCCGAGCAGAAACGATAGTGATATACAATATTTTGGGCATAGCAATCAGGAATATAGATTTGCATCAAGGCTTGAATATAGTTGATAATCTTGAAGTGGGGGTATATGTGATTGGTAATGAGAAGGTGATAATTGGTCATTGATCATTGATAATTGATCATTGATAATTGAGATAGCTAATGGGTGATGCATTAATTGCGGTAGCTTTCAATGCAAATTGCAAACGTTTGCAGAGTCAATAGTTGATATTTAACTAAAAAGTTATTTATATATATTATAGTTATTTTTAGCTTTGAACTGTAGAAATCTAATAATTAACAATTTAAAGAAAATAGGGTTATGAAAAAATTAATTACTTTAAGTTTATTATTCCTTGCTTTTACAGCTTATGTATTAGCGGATGGTGGTTGGGCTACTAGCGCTGTGTCTGTTTCAAAAGATGGTGGTACAGCGTATTTGTATAAATTGAATGATGAGGGTTGGACGGATGGAGATTGGGGGACAAATACAATTTTTGATAACTTTGATTTTGGCACACCTAATAGTTTAGTTTTGAATGGTGGTGCCGGGAATGCGTGGACGGATGATTCGCCAGGGCATGATGCTAATTCTTTTATTATTTATTATAGGGTTTATAAAGAGGGTAGTACACCCGGAACATGGTCAACTATTGGTCTAACTAATCTTGTAGCACATAATGGTAACAATTATACATACAATAGGACGGATGCTAATATAGATGTTTTGTCCTTAGCAACTATAGGTGGTACCAATACTTATATTTTTGAGCTTGTGATGTCGAAAAATCAAATGTATAGTGGCGGTAATTGGGTTAGTATGGTTCCGGGGGGACAAGATGCAGGTTACAATGCTGCAACTGCAGGTTATAAAGCTAAATTCACTAAAACGATTGCTGAGCCGACTATTACATTAATTGCACCTACACAGGTTTTCATCGACGAAGAAATTGAATTGGATGCTGAACCGTCTAATGTGGATGTTCCGTATGTGATTTATTCTGTAAAGATACCTGAGAGCGAAATTTTTATTGAAATATCACCGCCCTACCAACCTTTGGTAGTCGGCACTTATACTTTTAAAGCAGAAGTAAAAGAAGGAGAAGAAGGTGATGTTGTAGCATCAGATACGAAAGAAGTGATAGTAAAAGAAGTACCGGAAGATATTGTGATTAAAGTGGATAAACAAGTAGATTGGGAGAATCTGTATATCTTTGTCTGGGGCACAGATGATGATGGACACAAGTTGATGAATATGGATGATGCTGGATGGTATACTTATACTTTTACCCGTTTAGAAAGGGTTAATTTTTTATTTGTAAATGTTGATGATTGGGAGGCAGCAGGGAAGGAACAGTCTGATGATATTGAGAATGTAAGAACTTCACAATGTTATGATCTTTATGAAGTATCAAGTAAGATTGAGGTCATGAATACTGATTGTGGTAAAGTGATAGTGAATAATGTTGAAGCAGAAAATGCAGCA
>CAYPYZ010000235.1:0-3046 GCA_964414805.1 uncultured Paludibacter sp. | reverse complement strand
ACTAAATTTCAAATATTTCAAAGAGCTTTTTTAGATTTTAATGGGACAGTAATGAAGTTTAAAAGAAAATCTACTTCCTCGCCCGCTTAACCCACCACAATGTTTAGTTTGGCTATTTTAGATTAAAATCCTTATCTTTGCACCGAGTTTGAAAACCAAACTTGGGGGTGCCTTTAATAAACACGGGCTGAGATCATACCCTTTGAACCTGGACGGATAATGCCGTCGAGGGAAAAAGTACATCTCCGTTATTTTTTTTGGACTCTCAGAATAAATTATTAATCAACAATTTAATTAATTTGTTATGAGAACTATTTTGACAGCAGTTGCCGCACTGCTTATAATCAGTGGTTTAAATGCCGAAACAGACTTGAAAAAAGACTCTATGCATGTTTATTTAGATGAGTTTGTCGTAACTTCTTCTACACGTGCTAACGAGAAATCGGCTGTTAGTTATGCGGATGTTTCTGCACAAGCAATTGAAAGTAGGAATATCGCTCAGGAATTACCTTTCTTATTAAATTTAACTCCATCTTTTGTAGCTACTTCCGAATCCGGTACCGGCGTTGGTAATACCGGTTATCGTATACGCGGAACGGATGCCAACAGGGTAAATGTGATGGTGAATGGTATTCCACTGAATGATGCGGAATCGCATGATGTGTATTTTGTGAATATGCCGGATTTTGCTTCTTCGCTTTCATCTGTGCAAATTCAACGTGGGGTTGGAACTTCGGCGCAGGGTGCAGGTGCTTTTGGTGCCAGCATCAATATGCAAACAGATAAGCTCACTGCTGATCCTTATGCATCTATAGCAACCACTTACGGCTCATTTAATACTTTAAAAAATAGTGTGAAAGCCGGTACAGGCTTGATGCACGACCGTTGGGCAGTGGATGCTCGTCTTTCGCAAGTTTCCTCCGATGGTTACATGGATAGGGCAGGGGTGGATATGCAATCTTACTTTTTCTCTACAGCTTATTATGGGGGTAAAAGTTCCCTGAAATTCCTGACTTTTGGTGGAAATCAACGTACCAATCAATCTTGGAATGGTATCAATCCTGATTCCATGTTGGTGCATCGTACTTATAATGAATTGGGTGAATATTATGATGCAGATGGGAATAGACAGTTTTATGATAACCAGACAGATAACTATCAACAAACGCATTATCAATTGCATTGGCTTTATAGTTTTAATCCTGATTTGAACCTGAATATTGCTACCCATTATACACGTGGTAAAGGTTATTATGAAGATTATAAAATGAGGGCAAAATTATATGAATACCTTTTACCTCCTGTAGAAACAGCTTCTGGCACATTAGAAAGAACTGATTTAATTCGTCAGAAATGGTTGGATAACCACTTTGCAGGTATGGTGTGGTCTTTAAACTATAATAAAAACAGGGTAGATGCTGTCTTGGGTGGTGGTATGAATAGATACGCCGGTGACCATTTTGGTAAAGTAATTTGGATGCGCTATGCAGAGAATTTAGAGCCTAACTATGATTGGTATTTTAATTCGGTATTAAAAGATGATGCTAATATCTATGCAAAAGGTACATTTGAGCTTTTGCATGGTCTGTATTTGAATGCTGATGTGCAATATCGCTTTATTCATTATGCTTTGGAAGGACCCGGTGATAAATATGATAAAGACACCCATACTTTAGTAGATATTACGCAGAAACACGACTTCCATTTCCTTAATCCTAAAGTGGGTCTGAATTATCGTATCAATCCTCATCATGCGGTTTATACGTCATTTTCAGTTGCTAATAGAGAGCCGAACAGAAAGAATTATACGGAGGCAGGTCCGAACGAGAAACCTACTTACGAAACCCTTTACGATACTGAATTGGGCTATAAATTTAAAAATCGTTCAGTGGCTTTGGGTGTGAACTTATTTAATATGCAGTATAAAAATCAATTGATTTTGACTGGTAAACTAAGCGAAATAGGTGCTGCTTTAACCACCAATATCCCCGAAAGTTACAGAAGAGGTATTGAATTAATGGGTGCTGTACAATTGACTAATTGGTTGCAATGGGAAGGAAATATAGCTTTGAGCCAGCATCAAATCAAGAACTTTATTGAACATGATATTGATGTGTATGATAATCTGAATGATATGAATTGGGTTAGATCTGAAAGTAAATTTTTGGGCAATACCACTATTGCTATGTCGCCAAGCATTGTGAGCAATCATAAGTTGAGTTTCCAACACAAGGACTTTGAAGTATCCTGGTTGGCACATTATGTAAGTAAACAATATTTGGACAATGCCAATGATGAAGGGCGCTCTATTCCTGCTTATTTTGTCAATAATTTATTGGCATCTTACAGCATCAAATTGCCCTTTATGCGTTCCATCGATTTAGGGGTGCAAATCAACAATTTACTAAATGCGCAGTATGTTTCCAATGGTTATGTGTGGTATAGTTTCCTTACGGAAGATGGTAACAGACATAGCGAATTGCGCTATTTTCCGCAAGCAGGCACCAATGTCTTAGCTATGGTGAAATTAAAATTCTAAATATCAAATTCTATAAAAACTTATATAAGAGGATGCCTAAATAGGGTGTCCTCTTGTTTTTGCTTTCATTCTCCGAGCTTTTTATCGTACTTTTGTAAAGATTTTTTTAAAACCTATGAAATTAAGACAGTTGTTTAAAGCCATGTTACCTTACGTAATGCCCTACAAATGGTTAGTTGTAGTGGCATTGCTATTAACGCTTTTGGGCTCTTTTGCGGCTCAAGTCAACGCTTTAGTACTGAGATATACTGTAGACACCGTGAATGGCATGGTGGAGACCGGACAGGGCTTAAAAGAAGGATTTTATGTATTGATGACCATCAGTATCATTCTATTAAGTAAAGAGTTGCTGAATGTGTTTATCAATTTTGGACAAAAGTACTATGGTGAAAAATTGAGGATATATGTTTCTCGTGATTTAGCAGATGCAGTGGTAGCCAGAATACTGTCTTATAAAATGGCATTTTACGCTGCTACCGACAATGAATCCGGTAAGTTGCAAACCCG
>CAYPYZ010000234.1:0-3070 GCA_964414805.1 uncultured Paludibacter sp. | reverse complement strand
ACCTTCTAACTTCATTAGCCAAGTCTTGCTCGTAACCTCCCTTAACAATGGCCTCTTGCTGAAAATGATTAATTTTTGATTTAAACTTAATTGGCACGTTCTCCACCTGCAAAGCAGCAACATCTTTGTTGCAGAATAACCATAATGTCCTAGGGTATTCCACATTACCTCTAAAAATAAATTCCTCGTTTATCGTAAAGCAGGAATCTATATACTCTTCGGTGGTTAGATCATACAGTTTTATCAACGTGCTATCCGAAGCACCTTCAATATATCCTTCAATGGTATATTCATTGCTATTGCTGCAGGCAATAATTGAAAATATTGAAATAAAGAGTAAAGAGTTCGGTAAAATTGATTTCATTCTTTTCATGTAATTAGGGTTTATTGTAGAGATGAATTCTCAGACGCTGGTTAATTCAAGACACACTCGGCTGTGAGTGAGGTCTCGTCTAATCAGAATGTGACGAGGTTGGCTGCACCCCTTGTTAGCGGTAGTCTTTTAGATAAATTCAATTAATAAATCACTTTTGTTTTATAATAAAAGTGTCAGAAATATTGTCTGTATTCATTTTCTCAATATATTTCATCACTCCATTTACAAAGTGATCACCTGAATACCAAGTGCCAGAAGGTGATGTTAATAACCCTAAAGGGCCATCAGGTTTTATAAATTCAATAACTTCTTTATATGGTATATCAATACAAAAACTTCCATAAGCTCCAGGTGTAATTTCGTATTCACTGAAAACAAACTCAATGCTTTCGTCCTTTATAAAAAAACGAGGAATATAACTAGCCCTATCGAATTCTTCTTTGAAATATCCATCGTAATCTTTTTTTAGTTGTTTCTCAATCAAAGTTTTTATTCCAATAAGGGCATTGCGCCGTGGGTCAAAAACATCAAAAAAGTCAATAATTCTATTTGAACTAGGGTCAATATTAATAGCAATAATTGAAGCATTACCATTTGCTGCTAAGAAATAGTAATAATATTGATCCATTTTGATAGTGAGAAGATATGGAGTAACCAATCCAATTTTATATTCAAAATTATATTCTATAATACTAGAATCCAGACAAAAAAGGGCATTATTCTTTATTTCATCATTAATATACTCTAAAAAAGGATTTGATAAATAATATGTAATTTTTGGGTAACTTATATTAATGTAACCACCATACTTACTGAATTGCCCACCAGTATATTTTTGAATTAGTGTTGAATCAATAATGACTTTCTTAATTCCAATACGAGAAGATAAGAATTCCTTTCCCTTTATTGAAGTATATGAAATTAGTGAAATAGCAATAGCACCAATTGTTAAATAAAATGCAAGTGCAGTTAATTTACTTGGTAAACTCCACTTAGTCCATTGTTTCTTATTTGGTATTATTTGGATCATATGTCAAGTTGTGCTGATTTCAAAGTTTACCGCTAACTTTCTCATCCCACCACCAAATATAAACAAAAACATCAACACGCCGTTTGGCATTACCTTGCCCTGCTTATCTGGTCATATCAGCAAAAAACCACCAGCAACAATAACTAGCCAGTGGGTAAACCGATAGGTAAAAAAATGGAGGTGTAGGGCCGATTTGGAGTATAAAGGTTTTAGGCAATTTTCAATAGGGTACATGGTTTTTTATCTGTAAACCTGGGTTTCCAAACCATGCAAAAACACTCCCTACACCTCCATAGGCAAATGTAGGGCAAAGGTTTTTTATAAAAAATACCCCAAAAGAGTGATAAAAAACGTATTGATTTAGCTCACAACGTGTTAATCTTGGATACTAATCAGCAGAAAGGTCATTCCCATTTATCTTGGTGTACACCAGCATGGCCTCAACCCGGTTGCATACGCCCAGCTTGGCGTATATATGCTTTAGGTGCGATTTTACCGTTTGCAGGCTTATGCCCAGCTTGCTGGCAATCTCCTTATCCGCTAGGCCATCAATAAGCAGGTTCATGATCTCGGCCTCGCGGTTGGTTAGCTCCTTGGCCGAGTCCCAGTACCTAAACTTGGGCTGTGTAATAAACTGTATAATGCGGCTCGCCACCTTGGGGTTAATGCGCTTGCCCTTGTTCAGCACGTGGTCAATCTCATCCACAAGGGTGTTCCTTTGCGAGTCGTTCAGTAGTATCCAGTCGGCGCTAGCCAGTATGCCATCCAAATCCTTGGGCTGCTCCTGGGTAGTCTCCTCCGTCGAGAGGTAAAGGCACACCTTGGCCTGCTGCTTGTCTATCTGTTCAATCAGGGCCTTGCCCTCCTCACCTTTTAGGTTGATATTGAAGACCACCACCATCTGGTCATCCTCATCCCTTTGGTTAATGGTCTCCTGATCGTAGCCAGTCGATTCAACGGATTTAACCAAGCCCTGATCCTTAACGCGGTGAATGGTGTAGCCCTTCTTTTTAATCACCTTATCTACTACTGCAAACCTAATCATTGGTTTTAGGATATCTTAAAAATCGACATAAAGATAAAGGAATTGCTATAATGGAGGGTAAAAACACCTAAAAAATTGCGCCCACTGGTGTGGGCTCGTCATGTCAACCTGCCTTAAATCTCTAATCTTTTTATATCTTTGCCCGTTCATTTTAAACTATACAACACCAACGCTTTATGGATTATAATTTCTCTGCAATAGAAGGCAAATGGCAGCAATACTGGAAGGAAAACAAAACCTACAAGGTTGATATTGACAAGGCCAAACCCAAGTTCTACGTGCTCGACATGTTCCCTTACCCCTCGGGCGCAGGGCTTCACGTGGGCCATCCGCTGGGCTACATTGCTTCCGATATCTACTCGCGCTACAAGCGCCTGCAGGGATTCAACGTGCTGCACCCCATGGGCTACGATGCCTTTGGCCTACCCGCCGAGCAGTACGCCATACAAACTGGGCAGCACCCAGCGCTAACCACCGATATCAATATCAAAAGATACCGAGAGCAGCTCGATAAGATTGGCTTTAGCTACGACTGGGAACGCGAGGTGCGCACCTGCGAGCCCGAGTACTACCACTGGACCCAGTGGGCATTTGTAAAAATGTTTAAGCATTACTACAA
>CAYPYZ010000233.1:0-3089 GCA_964414805.1 uncultured Paludibacter sp. | reverse complement strand
TAGCCATCACGGAAGGCATTGCTAATAAAATGATAGGTTTCTGCTTCATTTAAATTCTCTTCCTGAATAATCCTGTTCAACTCTTCTTTCTTTTTTGCATCTACAAAATCTATCCAATTTTCATCAACATCTGACAGTGGAGTTAAGGAATCTATAAACCTAACAATCAGCTCTTTCTTATTTCTTAAATCCACACTGGCATCTATTGCTTTGGTGATACTGATGATAATTTCCTTGTCTTTCAAATTGGTTTCATGATACTTTTTGATTAATGCCAAAATATAATCTATATTGATTTCTACCTGTTTAATCAACTCCATTTCAAAGATTATATCGTCATTGATATCTTCCGTATCTCCTTTCGTTTTGTTTCTAAACTCGTTATAGAGATTGATATACATGCTATGATAATCTTGTATATCCCTTTCTGTAAGGATTTCCTTGCCGTAAAACTCATCAAATGAGGAAAGTATATTGCTAACTTTAAGAATTGAACTGTAAAGCCTGATAAATTCTTTTTGATTGTTTTCTCCGATAATTTGAATACCTACGGGAAAATTATTTTGTAATTCATCCACCAAACTTGCATACCCGAGAACAGCTTTTCCATCATTGTTTTTGTAGCCATGATAATACTCTTCAAAGGTTTTAAGAAGTACCACACCCCCAGCCTCTTTATCGCCAAATAATGCTATACTTTCATTGGTAGCTTTTTCAAGATTTCTAAAACTGACAATATTCCCAAAGGTTTTAATGGTGTTCAAAATTCGATTTGTCCGTGAATAAGCTTGCAAAAGTCCGTGCAAACGCAGATTCTTATCTACCCACAAAGTGTTTAAAGTCGTTGCATCAAAGCCTGTAAGAAACATATTGACAACAATCAATAAGTCTATCTCTCGTTTCTTAGTCCGCTCTGAAATATCTTTGTAATAATTCTGAAACTTGTGTGTAGAAGTATCAAAATTAGTCTTAAACATGGCATTATAATCTTCAATGGCACTATCAAGAAAATCGCGTGAACTCTGGTCTAATTGCATGGTATCTTCTACATTTTCATCATCAAGCATACCGGTGTCCAAATCTTCATTAACCCCAAAACTATATATCAGTGCCACTTTTAATTTTTTATCGCTTGGAACTTCCTGCAATTGCTTTTTAAATTCAGCATAATACTGCTTGGCAGTTTCAATAGAGCTTACTGCAAATATGGAATTGAAGCCGGACAATCTTCTGTCTTTCAGCTTATAGCGACTATTACGTTTGGTCTTAACATCAAAATTATCAATGATATATTGAACTACATTGGCAATTCTTTCGGGTGAAGCCAAGGCCTTTTCTCTATCAATATCCCAAACTTGCTCCTCTTTTATATGCTCTTCTTCACGCATGGTTTTGATATAATCTATGCGAAAAGGCAGTACATTTTTATCTGTGATAGCATCTACAATGGTGTAGGTATGTAACTTAGTTCCAAAGGCTTGTTCGGTTGTCCTTAGGTCAATACGATTGGCTGTATTGGAATTTACAGCAAAAATAGGAGTGCCAGTAAATCCAAATAAATAATACTTTTTGAAAGTTTTTTTGATAGCTCGGTGCATATCTCCAAATTGCGATCTATGACATTCATCAAAAATGATAACTATTTGTTGATTGAAGATTTGGTGGTTTTTTTGCTTCTTTATCAGTATTGACAATTTCTGAATAGTCGTAATAATGATGCTTGCATTCGGGTCTTCCAATTGCCTTTTCAAAATGGAAGTACTTGTATTGCCATTGGCAGCTCCTTTTTCAAATTTATCATATTCCACCATGGTTTGATAGTCCAAATCTTTCCTATCCACCACAAAAAGTACTTTCTGAATAAAGGGCAATTTGGCGGCTAATTGTGCTGTTTTGAAAGAAGTTAGCGTTTTACCACTACCGGTAGTATGCCATATATAACCGCCACCATCTATAGTTCCATAGTTCTTGTAATTATAGGCAACCTTAATTTTATTCAGTATTTTTTCTGTTGCCACAATTTGATACGGTCTCATTGCCAAAAGCATTTTTTCGGAAGTAAACACACAATATTTTGTAATGACATTTAAGATAGTATGTTTAGCAAAAAATGTCCTTCCGAAATCCATCAAATCGGTTATAGGCCTATTATTAGCATCTGCCCACCAAGAGGTAAACTCGAAGCTATGACTGGTTTTCTTGGCTTTATGTTGGTTTTTATCATTCAATTCCTTGATATGAGAAACACGGGTTGTATTGCTATAATATTTTGTGAAAGTGCCATTAGAAATAACAAAAAGCTGGATATAATCGAACAGCCCATAACCCGCCCAGAAAGACTCATGCGTATATCTATCAATTTGATTGAAAGCTTCTTTGATATCCACTCCTCTCCGCTTTAATTCAACATGTACCAAAGGAAGTCCATTAATCAAGATAGTCACATCGTATCTATTCGGACGTTTGCCAGCATCCACCGCATATTGATTAACAACTTGCAAATTGTTATTATGGATATTTTCCTTATCAATTAGATAAATATTTTTAGTAGTACCATCTTCTTTATCAAGCAATTGTATATAATCTTCTTGAATGATAGTCGTTTTTTCCACAATGCCAATATTTTGATTAGCAATTTTACTTGTAAAAAACTGTTCCCATTCAGCATTAGAAAATTGGTAATCATTTAATATTTCCAATTGCTTGCGCAAATTCTTCACTAATTCATCTTCAGAAATCAGGGTTAAATATTCGTAAGCTTGAGCTTGCAATAGTTTTATAAAAGCCTTTTCAAGTTCCGCTTCCGATTGATACACCACTTCTTTACGATACAAAGGTTCGTAATCAGCTACAACTGTACTTTGTGGATTTTCTGCTACTATATTGTATTGCATGGTGTTATGTGGGGGATTATTGTGTTAGTTTTCTTCGTAATAATATGAATAGTCTATACCTTTCATAAACATTTCACGACTATCAATTTTATCGGTTAAAGCATTTTGTATTAAAAGTTTAATATCCTTGCTGTTAGTTGGACTTTTTACCATAGCATTTAAGTAGTCTATTTTGGTTATTTTACTCCAATCTAC
>CAYPYZ010000232.1:0-3136 GCA_964414805.1 uncultured Paludibacter sp. | reverse complement strand
AGACAGTATAAGTTATCTTAAGTTGGATGTGCCAACTATTATTGATCCGTGCTGTGGCTCAGGTAACTTCTTATTACAGTTATTTTTAGTTTTTCAAACCAAATTACGTCAAGCAGGTTATGCGGATTATGACATTGAGCGAAACTTACTCACCTCTATGCTCAATGGTTATGATAATGATCCAGTGGCGGTAGTACTGACTAAAATGAATTTGTCTCTACTCAGTACTTATCCTGATTTAGTTTCAAATTTAGGGATTTATTGTCAAGATACCTTAGCTGTTTTGGCTGAAGATCAAAAATATGACCTAATTATTGGCAATCCGCCTTGGGGGTATAAGTTTTCTCGCAATGAAGCAAAATCACTAGCTGATGGTTATTATACGGCTAGAACAAATGGCGGAGTAGAATCGTTCAATTTGTTTATTGAATGGGCAATTAATCAGATTGCAGATAGTGGCATAATCAGTTATATTTTACCGGAAGCATTTTTAACAGTAAGGTTGCACCACAGAGCACGAGAGTTAATATTGAAGAACTGCAAAATAAATAAAGTCACTCGCTTCGGCACAATCTTTCCAGAAGTTAATTCACCGGTAATTTCATTAGTGATGCAGAAAACTGATAAAGCTAAGGGAAACACTGTAAAAATCAGGGCTGATGGTAAGGATTATCAGGTTCCTCAAGCCTATTTTTCTAATGTAGATTTTAGTTTTAATGTTTTCGGCAGCGAGTTAGATTATGAGATCATTCATCATTTACATAACGAGGTAAATGTTAAGTATCTAAAGGGAAATGCAGATTTTGCTCTGGGAATCGTAACGGGTAATAACAAGAAATATGTTTTGCAGCAGCCGCAAGCTAACAGTGAACCGGTGATTACCGGACGGGATGTTTTTAAATACCGGATTGAACCGGGAGGTAGTTATTTAGTCTTCCATAGGGATAGATTTCAGCAAGTGGCACCGGATCATCTTTACCGTGCTGCTGAAAAATTACTATATCGGTTTATCAATTCAAACCTCGTTTTAGCTTATGATGATAATCAGCATTTATCTCTAAACAGTGCCAATATATTGATTCCGCGTTTTTCGGATATATCCCTTAAGTATGTATTAGCAGTTTTAAACACACGTATTGCACAGTTTTATCATGCGGCAACGAATCCATCTCCAAAAGTCTTGCGCAGTCAATTGGAAACAATTCCGATTTGTGTTTGCAGTAAAAAGCAAGAAAATATTATAATTGAACTTGTAAATAGTATTATAATCTCAGAAAAGCCAGCACAACGTCGAGAAATCTATGAGGAAATTGATAGAAAATTGATGAACTATTATATGCTGCCAAAGAATTACCAGATTTATATTGGGCGAAAAAACCAAATTGTTGAACTATTATAAAAAGCGTCTAGCTGTACTTTTATAATCTAAGATTACCGAGTCACTAAGTATTTATCCACATAGTCCACAGGTTTACCCACAACATTCTGGGTCAAACTCTTGTTTGTCCCAACATCTGGTAGTAGGCAAATTAATCACAGCAAATACTATAATATGTTATATTTTGTTAAAATACATCAGCCATACTTAACAAGGGACAGAGGCTTTTGGAGAGGATTAACAGCGGTTTTGTAGAAATATCAGTAAATGGTAATAATAACTTTCCTAATCTGGGACAGTGTTAATAATAAGGAGTGTAAGCATGCGAAATTTCAGGTTAGACAGATTCATCTTACCGGAGCGAGTACAGAAGATCATTCAACAAACAAAAAATGTACTTGTGCCAGAAAGTAGAGCACAATTAGTAGAAATGGCCAGTGGTGGTCAGCAGAGTGGATTATTTCAGGTAGTTTATAATGTTTCTAAAAAGGGTGAAGTTGTGGAAGCAACTGTTGCCGTCTGTAAAAACGGTATATCTGTTAATTTCACTGAACCGTATATGCGCCGCCGCGATCCTGATGCTATTTTGGTTGGTGATAAAAAGCCAACTGATAAGGAAACCTATCAAGAACGGTATGGCAAGGATTTCGAAACAGTTCGAAATTTGACTTTTGATTGGTTACAGCAGCAAGATTTGATTGTGATGCCATTTATGGCAGGCGGAAGAGAGTATGGTTATCCTGCACTATTCATTGGACCGATGAATGCCGCATTTTTTGCTGCATCGTTAGCGGATTTACAAGCAATTATTCCGAGAGCGGAAATACCAGATGAGTTTTGTCCAAAAGCGGTTCTTTTTTTAGCTCCACCGTTTAGACATACCCATTTTGATGGTAAACAGGCTGTAGTACACAACCGGCTAGATGATATACATGAAGTTTTTGCGTATAATTTGTATCCCGGTCCCAGTGCCAAGAAAGGGGCCTATGGGATCCTTTTAAACTTTGGTGAGCAAGAAGGCTGGACAACACTACATGCATCTACCGTTAAGGTTATTACACCATACGAAAATGTACTTACTATTATGCATGAAGGAGCCAGTGGCGGTGGTAAAAGTGAGATGCTCGAACAGGTTCACCGCCAACCAGACGGAAGTGTTAAAATAGCTGAAAATATTATTACCGGTGAAGAAATCATTATTGATTTGAAAGAATCCAGCGAATTACTGCCTGTTACTGATGATATGGCTATGTGTCATAAGGATTTTCAAAGTGAGAACCCTAAGTTAGTTGTTACAGATGCGGAAGACGGTTGGTTTTTACGCATTGACCATATTACACATTATGGAATTGTACCATATTATGAGAGGATTACAATTCATCCGAAAGAACCATTAGTATTTTTGAATATTGACGGTAAACCAGGGTCAACATGCTTAATCTGGGAACACATTGAAGATGCTCCGGGTCAACCTTGTCCTAATCCCCGTGTAATTATGCCCCGGCGGTTAGTATCAGGGGTTGTCAATGAACCTGTTGCTGTAGATATTCGCAGTTTTGGTGTAAGAACCCCGGTTTCAACAAAAGAACATCCAACTTATGGCATACTGGGCTTGTTCCATGTTTTACCTCCAAGTTTGGCTTGGTTATGGCGTCTGGTTTCTCCACGTGGTCATGCAAATCCCAGTATTTATGATACGGACAGTGGCATGTCAAGTGAGGGTGTAGGCTCATATTGGCCGTTTGCTACTGGAAAAAT
>CAYPYZ010000231.1:1373-3151 GCA_964414805.1 uncultured Paludibacter sp. | reverse complement strand
CCCAATATCCCATCATTTTGTGAAATACAATATACATATTCTTTATCCTTGGATTCCACCTTCAAATCTATCTCGCCATCATCTATTAGAATCTCATCATCTACCTGTAAATCACGTACAAAATGAGGGTAACTCACATAGATTTCGCCGGGTTTACAAGCACTATTGGGGTCACCTTTAATTTTTATTAAATCCCCATTTTTAATTTGTATATCTTCATCGCTAACCACCGTAGTACGAATTTCCGGCCCTTTTGTATCTATCAATAGAGCGATATGCTTGCTAACAGCTCGTACATTATTGATTATTTTAAGGAAACCTTCCCTTTCCAAATGGGCAGAATTCATCCTTACCACATTCATCCCCTCTTTATAAAGAGCAGATAAAAAATCTACTTCACAGCGTTTATCACTGATAGTAGCAACAATTTTAGTAGCTTTATCCATAGTTTATTGTTATAAAAATGACTCTATAGCTAAACGATAAGAGTCTAATCCAAAACCAAGTATACATCCCTTGCAAACCTCAGATAAATAAGATTGGTGACGATAAGCTTCACGTTGGTATACATTGGAAATATGAACTTCGATAGCAGGTGTTTTTATAGCTCGAATTGCATCCGCAATGGCTATAGAAGTATGGGTATATGCGCCGGCATTGATGATAATACCATCATAATCAAAGCCAACTTCCTGAATTTTATTGACGATTTCACCCTCCACATTAGATTGAAAATAAGTCAACTCAACTTGCGGATAGAGCGTTTTCAAATTGTCCAAAAATGCTTCAAATGATTGATCTCCATAGATTGAGGGTTCCCTTTTTCCTAAAAGATTAAGATTAGGACCGTTGATAATCTGGATGCGCTGTACAGCATTAGTATATGCTTTCATTTCGAGGAATTTACGAATTCGACAACAAATTTATGAAAAAAAAATATAGCCCTATTTTAATATGATTTTATTTAAGAAATAAGATAGTTTGCTTGATGCTTTTTAACCAACAAGCATTTAGCTTAACCAAATTTCATGATTTTGTGGTAGGGAAATTTATAGAGAAACGCGCAAACCAGCATGCAGACTAATTACCAAGGGCAATTCTTTGCGAATGCTATAAGGCTGTTCGCTTTCAAAATAATAGGATAATTGTGGATCAAAAAACAGAGAAACCTGATCCATCACGGCATAGCCAACACCCACTGCACTGTTGAGCGACCATTGCAAACCGTTTACCTCAGTGCTCGCAACAGTCTTAACCCTCGTATGATCAATATCTTGGAATTGCCTGAAGTCCGAACGCAAACCCTTTTCCAACATAGGTCCGGCAGATACATACAAGTCCCATTTTTTATTATTAAAAAGAGATGCTACAAGATTAGCAGGTATGCCCACATAGTGCAAATCAATGGATGCCCGGTCATCGTCACCGGTTACACTACCACTTAAACGGGTTTGTAAATAGTTGTAAACCACTCCACTTTCAAAAGAAACATGATTGGAGAAAGGCATACGCAAATTCAAGGAAGTAGAAATCGGAGGCATATATTCCTTTTGTCGGAAGTCATTAGGCGTCAACACCCTACCCACTGTCGTTTCAATATCTGCTAAACTTTGATTTCTATAAGCCCTTGATCGTGGTGTGATGGTGGCAGATGAACTCCCAACACCAGAACCAAAAGCGGCTGCCAAAAGCATTTTTCTTTTCTTCTTTTGAGGCATCTTGGCAGTCCAATCCGGATGCTCCAATGTTAAAGTTTGATTTAAATTGGATGTTTTGTT
>CAYPYZ010000231.1:0-1273 GCA_964414805.1 uncultured Paludibacter sp. | reverse complement strand
TTTTCTTGTGAGATATTAAAGAAATTGCCAAGGCTTAACAATAACGCCAAGCCCGCAGCCACAGCTACGGACGCATAGACCCAAAGCGGAATTACCCTTTTTTGAGGTTTTAAGGATTGTGCAATTCCTTTCCACACATCTTCACTTACGGGAAGACTGTGGTTTTCCATTTTTTGCTTGATACTTTTAAGCAATAAATCATCATCCACACTATAATGCTCTTTTTTCATTGTCTTGTATTTCTTCTAACAACTGTTGTAATAATTTTCTCGCCCTTAAAAATAGCGTTCTGGAATTTACTTCCGTAATACCAAGAATTTCAGCAACTTCCGCGTGTGGATAACCTTCAATAGCATATAAATTAAATACTGTACGAAAATTATCAGGTATGCTTGCTATTAATTCCATCAATTCATCTGCTGAGATTTTCTCAATAATGGTCGGGCTATCATAAGATAGATTGTAACCCACATCATCAATCGAACTACTCATTTTCAAGGCACTTTTCTGCCGTAAATACTCTAAACAGGTGGTCACAAACACTCTTCTAACCCATCCACCAAAAGCACCGGTTCCGGCATACATATCTAATTTAGTGAACAACTTTATAAAGCCATCTTGCAAAAGATCTTTAGCCGTCTCTTCATCACCAACATATCGCCAGCAAACGCTCATCATAGACGGTGCGTATCGCTCATATATTTTTCTTTGAGCTTTTGCATCTCCATTTTTGGCTGCATCCACGAGTATAATTTCTTCCTCGAAGCGATTATCAGACATGCTGTTTATTGATGAATTTATAGTTTAAAAAGTTGCAACAATCATCTGTTAAAGCTAATTAAATTAATCTACTTCAACCATTTATCTAACCAGGCAAAGAAAGTTCGTTGCCATAAAACAGAATTTTGTGGACGAGATATCCAATGATTCTCATCTGGATACACTAACAATTGGGCAGGCACATCGTTCAAAACAGCGGCATTAAATGCAGCCATGCCTTGCGATGCTAAAATCCGGTAATCCTTTTCACCATGTATTACCAAAATAGGCGTATTCCATTTATCCACAAAGTGATGAGGTGAGGTTGCATAAGTATTTTGAGCTATTTCATTTTCCTTATCCCAATACGGTCCGCCCATATCCCAATTGGCAAACCACATCTCTTCAGTTTCTACATATTGCTGTTCTAAATTGAAAATACCTGCGTGGGCAATAAAAGCTTTAAACCTATTTTCATGATGGCCGGCTAACCAAAATACTGAAAAACCTCCAT
>CAYPYZ010000230.1:0-3208 GCA_964414805.1 uncultured Paludibacter sp. | reverse complement strand
TCATTCAAAGTAACATTTACTGGAATGGTGGGAAAATCCATTAATTCCGAAATAGCCACTTCCATAATTAGAATATCCATAAAGGCAATGCGGTCTAATTCCCAATTTTGCGTATGCAAATCTATCAATTCACGATAAAAAGAACCATTCTCTATCGCGCCGCGTATAAGGGCTTTAGCAAACTCCAAACTTTCATCATCATCTTGAAATTTGGGCAATAAGGCCTGCTCACTTCCCAAATCCAAATCAAAAAGCCTGATGGTTTTATCTATAAAACTTAAAATAATCTCCACATCATTCGCCCAATAAATACTTTGTTCCTCGATGGCCGTGTCTAAATTTTCATTACTTGCAATGACTTTTTTATAAATTTTTCGCCATAAATCCTTATCAGATTTCAAGTCATTGTCTGTCTCCTCCATATACTCTTGGAAAAAATCATAAGATACAATTTCCTCATACAATTCCTTGATAATATCAGGATAGTGCACCCAAGATAATTTGGTTGACTTTAAATAAGCATTCAACTCAGCATTATTCCTAAGCTGTTGCACAAATAGGTTATCAACAAAGCGGGTGTTGGGATTTAACTCTTCGGGTAGTGGACGAAACTTTGTTTTGCCAGCTTCTATTCGCATTTCGGCATAATCAGTTATTAAAATTGCAAGATTGAGCAAATGGTGATAAAGATCATAAGTCTTATCAAGACTAAATAACAGCTCATTTTCTACATCTCTGTAAGTTTTATCTTCACCTCTATAATAAGCATATAGGATTTGAATAACTTTTATGCGCAGAAGAATACGGTTTATCATAACAAGCAAAGTGAACGTTTTCAAATTTCGCACAAAGATACAGCTTTATTTAGATTAAAAAGTATGATTTTATTTGTAAAATCCAAAAAAATATCGGAAATTTGACATTTTAAAATTTAAACCTATAGTTATTGTATTAAACTATTAATTATAAACCATTTAGAAAATATTCGTTATGGAAGAAGAGAAAAGAAAAATTGTTTTGGAGAAAAAGAGCAACGATATTATTTATTCTAAGTCAATTAAAGCTGGAAAAAGAATTTATTATTTAGATGTTAAAAAGAGCAGAAATGATGATTTATTTTTAGCTATTACTGAAAGTAAAAAAAGGGTATTTGGCGCAGATGAAAATGTGCAGGTTACATTTGAAAAACATAAGATATTCCTTTATAAAGAGGACTTTAAGAAGTTTATGGAAGGCATGCAGGAAGTGATAGATTTTGTTGTAGCTGAACAAGGTGAAGCTGAACCAAGAAGCCATTACGACGAGCTTTCAGACGAAGAAACAGACTCAATTGTTGATACAAATGAAGATACAGTAGAAGTTGAAGAGAAAAAAGGATTTTTTGATAAGTTCAAATTCTAATAATATCCTAAATCTCAAATGATAACGGATAATTGGTTTCGACCAATGCCACCTATAAAACCTCTATATGACATGCTGATTTTACAGTAGTTTTATAGAGGTTTTTTTATGGATGATTGTTTAGATTATTGTTTAGTTTATTGTTTAGTTTCTTATTTAGACTATATCGAACTCACATACAACTGTCCCATTTCATACCTAACTATCTGAATATCGCTACCTTTCGCAATGAAAGCACCCCCTTCAGATACAGCATCATAGACCATATTCTCTACTTTAATTTTCCCTGAGGGGCGTAGATCTGTGCTGGCAACAGCTTGTTTTCCAAGCAATTCCTTTTGTTCCATACTCACCCCTATATATCCTTCCTTATTTTCAAGATTAGTATTTAAAGCAATATTCCGGAAGATGCCCTGTTTGCCTATGCGATTACTGAGGTATAAGACCAGCGCAAAACCTGCCGTAATACCAAGCATAACCGTCATAAACGCTGTGCCTACCCCACCAGTTTCCACAGGTTCAAAATCGAAGTTTACATTACCGATCAGACTTAAAGTCAAACCAGCAATTATAAAGATGATACCAAGTATTCCTGTTATGCCAAAGCCCGGAATAGCGAAAATCTCAACCGCGAGCAGTATCAGTCCTATAATAAAAATCAATATCTCCCAATTGGCTGCTAAACCTTCTATATACAAAGGTGCAAAGTACAGAACAGCAGCTGTTAATGCAACAAGAGAGGGAAAACCGACCCCTGGCGTTTGCAATTCAAAGTAAATTCCACCTATAATCAACATAATTAAAACACCCTGAAAGATAGAACTCATCAGAAAGCCCTTAATATTATCCAAGGTAGAAGGATTATATTTGATAATTGTATACGACGATTCCTGCAAATGTTTGCTTATTACCTCATCCAAATCTTTGGCAATCCCCTCACAATAACCGTATTGCTGTGCTTCAATGGCTGTAAACGTCAAGGTTTTGCTGGAATCTATCAAATTAGGGACAACCGTTCTATCATCCACCATAGCTTCCGCAATGAGTGGATCGCGTTTCCATTTAAAGGTGGTATCATTACCTATAATTATGGTATCCTTGCCATGAGCTTCTGCTGTAGCACGCATGGTTGCGCGCATATACGACTGGTATTTATCGGGCATGGCTTCACCTGTTTGGTTCACAACAGTAGCAGCACCCATACTTGCACCGGAACGCATAAAAATCTTATCACAAGCGATAGCAATCAAAGCTCCGGCAGATGCAGCATTATTATCTATAAAACAATAAACAGGCAAATCGGCATTCAAAATTTTAGTACGAATGGAATCGGCATACAAAACCTCGCCACCATAAGTATTCATATTGATCAATATAGCATCTGCATGCTGTTTTTTTGCTTCCTCAAAACCCTTTTGCGTATATATCCATGTAGTGCTACCAATCTCTTTCCTAATATCTATGCGATAATATACTGTAACATCGGATTCAGCCAAGACGAAAAACAAAGTATGAAATGTTAAAATAAAGCTTATAAAAGTTTTCATATTTAATTTATTGATTATTAGGAGTATACAAAGATAAGTCAATTAAAAACCCTTTAAATCAGAGCAAATATCCTATATTAATTGTAGATTTTAAAAAATATTTTGTTCAAATATACTATAAATAAAAAATAAATGCTTATTTTTGTAGCGAAAATATTATCTAAAATTTTTCAAAAGAGCTCTTTATTTAGCATCCTTCAGTATAAATAACTGACAATCACATACTTGCTTTTTTTAGGAAGTTTTTTCATAATATTGGT
>CAYPYZ010000229.1:0-3286 GCA_964414805.1 uncultured Paludibacter sp. | reverse complement strand
TTAAAAACGCTAATTATCAGGCATATGATGATTATCGTTCTTATTTTGGCTTTACACCTCCAAACCAAGAATTTGATAAATATACCAGAGAATTAGCTGCTCAACTCAAAAATCAATATGAGGAAAATACCATAGAATACCTGTTGTCAGAGTTCTACGGGGAAAATGCTGATACTATTTTCTCAAAATTACAAACTAAAAGATATCAACATACGCAATTATCAAAGGATTATCATGAAGTTGTTGATACCTATGTAAAAATGTATGAGGGGCATCTATCGTGGATTACAGGGGTTTGGATACCTACCGGAAAGCTTGCTGCACTTGGCGCACACCCTGAATTGGGTTTTCAAACCGGTATCAAACACAGAAAAATGAACTATGATATGACTATGACCTTCAAATTTGTCAATACGCGTAATCCCTATAATGCTACCCGCCCGGAAGTTGGAACTCCTGAACTAACCAATAAATTTTTTGGTGGACATTTGGGATTTGATATAGGTAGGGATATTTGGGTGCATAATCAACATGAGCTGCAACTGACCGGAGGAATCGCTTTTGAGGGATTTGATGTATTTGAAGCAGACGAAAATTTAGGTTATAAAAATGCCTCTGCCAATTCCTATAATTTCAATATAGGTCTGGGATACCGCTATTATCTTAAGCACAATCTCTATCTTGGTTTGAGGGCAAAATACAATGTTGTGGATTATACCCTCAGTAAAGTTATTGATTATACAGGACATCCAATTACCATTCAATTTATTGTAGGTGGCGTGGATAATATCTATAGAAACTCAAACTTAAAAGCATTGAAATATAAAGTAAGATCTAACAAATGATTTGGAACGAATTTATTGAAACCGCCGATAGGGAACGCTTGAAACAAATTCAGAATGAGCGTTTTGTGCAAATGATTGAACGTATGTACTACAATGTTCCCTTTTATCGAAAGAAATTTAACGAAGCGGGCATTGAACTTTGTGATATTAAAAGTATCGATCAATTAAAGGATTTGCCCTTTACCGAAAAAGATGATTTGCGTGATAATTATCCTTTTGGACTTTTTACGGTTCCCCAAAATCAGATTATCAGACTGCATGCTTCGAGCGGGACTACCGGCAAACCGACTGTGGTGGGATATACCCGCAACGACCTGCATCTTTGGAGTGAAGTGGTGGCACGTTCGCTGTCTATGGCAGGGGTCGGTCAAAATGATATCATACAAGTTGCCTACGGATACGGCCTATTCACCGGCGGCTTGGGCGTACATTATGGTGCTGAAAGAGTGGGTGCATCTGTTATTCCTATTTCCGGTGGCAATACCAAAAAGCAGCTGCAACTGATGATGGATTTCGGTTCTACCGTAATAGCCTGCACACCATCATATGCCGCACATCTTGGCGAAAGCTTGGTGGAAGCCGGTATAGATAGAAAAAACATCAAATTGAGAGCAGGTATTTTCGGTGCTGAACCTTGGACCAATGAATTGCGCAAACAAGTTGAAAATTTATTGGGCTTAAAAGCTTTTGATATTTATGGCCTGAGCGAAATTATCGGTCCGGGCGTTTCCATGGAATGTGAATGCCAAAACGGTATGCATATTTATGAAGACCATTTCATTCCTGAAATCATTGATCCGGAAACTTTGGAGGTATTACCTTACGGAGAATTGGGTGAATTGGTGTTTACGACCATCACGAAAGAAGCCATGCCACTATTGCGTTATCGTACACGCGATTTAACCCGTTTGCATGTTGAAAAATGTGATTGCGGACGTACTTTGGTAAGGATGGACAAATGCGTAGGCAGAAGTGATGATATGCTGATTATTCGTGGTGTCAACGTATTCCCATCGCAAATTGAAGCTGTATTATTGGAAATGAGTGAGGCAAGTCCACACTACCAATTGGTGGTCGATCGTGAAAACAATTTAGATACATTGGAGGTTAATGTAGAGTTAGACGATCAGTTTTGGTCGGATGAAATCCGGTCTTTGGAAAACTTGAAAAAACGCATACAACACAATATAGCAAGTACTTTGGGGGTTTCAGCAAAAGTGAATTTGGTGGAGCCCTATTCTATTGCCCGTTCGGAAGGTAAAGCGAAAAGAGTAATTGACAACCGTAAAAAAAGCTAAAATTATGATCATCAAACAACTATCAGTTTTTTTAGAAAACAAAACAGGCAGACTCACCGAAATGACCAAGATTTTGAGTGAGCATGATATCAATATTTCTGCATTTAGTGTGGCGGAAACAGCAGACTATGGCATTATCAGATGCATCGTCACCAAGCCTGAAGAGGCAATTAAAGTCTTGAAAGAGAACAAGTTTTCGGTCAATATGACGGATGTGGTATGTTTAATTGTGCCGCACGAACCCGGTGGTTTGTACCAAGCATTGAAAATACTTTCGGAAAATAATGTGGCTATTGAATACATGTATGCTTTTGCGTTTAACAATGCAGCAACGGTGGTAATTCGTTCGGAATCAAATGCGAAAGTGGCAGAAGTACTACAATCCAATCAAATGAAATTATTGAATGCCAGCGATATTTATCAGTTGTAAATACGTAGGTATAATCAGCTTGAGCGAGTAACATGGAAGAAAAATATATAGCTTATTTCAAGAGAGATAATTTTGCACGGGAGAATGGTTTTGTCATGACGCATTGTTCTCCAGGACATGCCATTGCACAAGTAGCCATAGGTGAAAGGCATTTGAATGGAGCGGGGGTGGTACATGGCGGTTTGTTATTTTCTTTAGCAGATTTTGCCTTTGCCGGCGCCAGCAATTCCTTTGGAAAAGTAGCCTTATCGATCAACGCTTCCATCACCAATTTTCACGCAAGCAAATCCGGCATCATCACTGCCGAGGCCAAAGTTATTACCAAAAGCAACAAGCTCATCCACTGCAACATAGATGTAGTCCACGAAAGCGGACAAATCCTCGCAAACTTCAAAGGAACAGTGTATGTAACAAAAACGGAAATTGAGTTTTGAAGCGAAAGACTGTTGAAGTGCTGAGCTGTCGAATCGTTGAACTGTTGGAGCAAAGAATGAAGGGCGAAATACCGATGAAACTTTGCACAATGCAAAGACCGACCTTAGCAGATGAGCCAATAAATCAGAGAGAAATGCGTTAAAAATTGTCCACTGTTTGAGTTACGAAGCAACGAGTTTGGACAATTTAGCATTTCGAACGCCAATTTATTGAGCGAAGATGCGGAAGTCTTGACTTTTTTGCTTCCTTTTTGGGTCAAGCCAAAAAGGAAGAGACGA
>CAYPYZ010000228.1:0-3296 GCA_964414805.1 uncultured Paludibacter sp. | reverse complement strand
TCAAATTTGACCTTATTTAGTCAAAAAGGAGTATATTCGGTGAAAATTAATAAAAAATGTAATCATAGAATAGAAGATTTATTTATTATTAAGCAATTATCTGATAGAAAATATCTTGTAGGTTGTGAGTGTGGAAAAAGTTTTAAATATAAATATAAGAAACTACCTAAAGAATTAAAATTGCAATTATAATTGAATATAGTTTGATAAGAAAGGAATGATGATATGTGGGAAGATTTATACGTGAATTTCAAGAATATATTTATTTAACTACAGAAAATTATACTGAAATTACACAAGATGGTGCTATTGTTAATTTTCTCGATAGAGATGATTTAGCAGTAGATAAAAGAAAAATTTATTACAATGGGACTTGGTATAATTATAAAAGTCCTGTTTTTGTTGCTGGTACTCCTACTGTTCAGGTAAATGGGACAGTTGCTACCGAACTAACGGGAAGTATTCTTGATGAACTGGCAGAGGCCTTACGCATAAAATTAGTTGCCAGTGATGTTATTCTGCCTATCGACAAACAGGCAATTTATCGTCCACAGGCGGTCATTGAAACAACTAATTTAGCGGGGGAAGCCGCTTACACTTCACCTAGTTATGACGGTTCTCAGCACAGAAGAATCACTGGCAAGGTGTTTTCCGACCAAAACGGCACTTTAAATCTACAACACAGTGACGATGGAACCACCTGGGATACCCTTACTACCGTAGCTGTTACTGGTGGTACAGCGGCAAAATTCGATGAACCGTTAT
Organism: uncultured Paludibacter sp.; assembly: GCA_964414805.1. Taxonomy (GTDB): domain Bacteria; phylum Bacteroidota; class Bacteroidia; order Bacteroidales; family Paludibacteraceae; genus Paludibacter. Next base: position 2,531 of record CAYPYZ010000228.1, on the reverse strand, counting down.
ATGCTAAGTATGTAAGATTAAACTATGTCAACGGTGCGACTCTGCAAACAGCATTTCGGCTCAGTGCTTATCTTAGTGTAGAGTAGGTGATATAATGCTAAGTACGCGAAACGGTCTATCCTTTAGAGGGCAATCATCAGATTATATTGATATAAGCCTTGCGGAAACGTCAATACCATTTACCCTCGAAGCTATTATAAACATTCCATCTACATACAGTTACGAAATGAACCTGTGGGAAGGCGCAGGCCAGGGTGATTTAGATTCCTATATTAGTTTGGCAAGGGTGCCATATCTGTATACAACCAATACAGATGATTCCAGAACTGAACTGCGGAGCGATACGGCATTAACTCCAAACGTAGACCATCTTTTGAGTTTTACGTTTGATACTGGTTGGCGCAAAATGTATATCGACGGCGTATTGGTAGCGGAAAGTGCAAAAACCACCAAACCGTTTACTGTTACTAAATTTGGCATTAGTACTGCTTACCCAAACGTCTATTTTAAGGGAATTCTGCGTCAATTGAGAAGATGGAACATTGCCAGGACCGCAGAACAGATGTTAGCTGACCCAATGGCGTTTTTGACCGGAGAAGAAGACGGATTAATTAATTTTTGGAATTTAAGGGAACTTGAAGGAAGCACAGCGCATGATATTACAGGTGATACCGATGGAACTGTATATGGCGCATCATGGGTCACTCTTCAGAAGCCGGTATATGAACCATTAAATATACCAACTTATGTAGATGATTTTTTTTCTGTTGCACATCCGTCTGTAGTCTATTCCCCCGATGGATGGAATGGCTATAAATATTGGATGTGTTTTACTCCAACTGGGCTTAACGAGAATCCGTCAATTGTGGTAAGTGATGATGGTTATGAATGGGCAGAACCACCCGGCATATCTAACCCGATAGTACCCGCGGCAGAAGTGACAGAGGATGGGTATAACCATGATTCAGACCCCGATTTAGTTGTTATGCCAGATGGTAATTTAGCCGCATATTTCAGGTTTGCAACTGATTCTGGTTCTATAAAAGAAGCTATTTACCGCAAAACCAGTTCGGATGGTATAACATGGTCTGCCAGGGCAAAGGTTCTCGAAACACCAGACCATAATCAGAAATTAATGTCTCCGTCAATTGTGGTGGAAGATGACAATACTTATTCAATGTTCACCATTAATGCTACGGTTGGAGATAATACGCAGAGAGTTGAGAAAAGAACATCTCCGGACGGTCTAACGTGGTCTGAACCTGTGACATGTGTTTTGCCGTTTTCATTTAGGGCGTGGCACATTGAAGTAGTTAAGGGGGCAACAAAATATCATGCAGTAATAAACAGTGATATCACAGAAGGGTTATATTATTTTTCATCCGATGATGGGATAAACTGGCAAGGTAGTACCGGCTATGCGGTGCCTTTGTCAGGGCTGTATTGGGATAGGTCTGGGCTTCATCGAAGTGCATTTATAGTGTTGTCAGAAGACCCTTTGAGAATCAAGTATTTTTTAACCGGTATAGACGGTTATACCAGTTACAGGGTTGCATCAGAGAGAGTAATGTCACCAAAGAGATAACTTATTGGACGGCAATGGTAGTGTATTAGTCAAAATAAATGATGTACCTTAATGCTCCATCAAGATATAACATTTGTAAAATATACTGTACTAGTTGTCTAACAGGGTTTTTCTTATAATTAACAAACCAACTTATTCTATGGTGGCGTGACGCATTACAGTATTTAAACATCCTGTCAAAGAATCTGGCTGTGAAGAAAATGAAATGGGATTCCTTAAGAACTTCCCGCCACTTTGACCCGGATAGTCTGGCATTGATTCCGTTGCTGTTTAAGGTACAGACATACATCCACCCTGACGGAACAAGGTGATTTTTGATTTGACTAATTGTTTCCCAAGGCCGGTCAAGATGTTCCACTACGTCAATAGTAATGATGCCATCAAATTTTTCGTCAGGCGGGAGTCCGGCTATGTTTTTGTAAACACGATACCCTTTGCTTTTTAGCAGTTTATAACCAAAAGGCTCAATGGCGGTTACGGTTGCACCAAGTTCGATACATGCTTGTAGCATATTACCCTGTCCTGCTCCGAATTCTAATAATTTTAGTCCGCTAAAATCTTTTAAACCAAGAGATTTTGCTAATTTTGCAGCATAAATCCTTGCTAATCTCAAATTAGTACCGCCTGTATCGCGCTTGTTATTATCGTAGTCACTCCAACTATTAGCATACAGATTATTTAGTTCTTCTTCGGTTAATACCGGGTGCCGGAACAACAGACCGCATGAACTGCATTTATATACATTTACCTTTTGCCAATGTGGGGTAGATTGTTTGTTACAAAAAGGACATGTGACCATTACCAAATACCTCCATAGGTTTTTAGGTAAATTATACCACATTGAAAACAAAAAGTCTTATTCCACTAACGGAGAGCGTTTGCTAAATATTTCTCAAGAAATAAACAGGGGAATCAATTCCCTGTTTTTGTTTGGAGGTGATATGGT
>CAYPYZ010000227.1:0-3305 GCA_964414805.1 uncultured Paludibacter sp. | reverse complement strand
ACTCTGTAAACGTAGATGGTAGCAAAAATATTATACAAAAATGTTTAAAGCATAAAGTTCAAAAGCTCGTATATATCAGTTCCACAGGAGCAATTCCTGAGCTTTCCAATGGAGAGGAAATACGTGAAGTTGAAAGTCTTGATCCAAGCAAAGTAGTTGGTTGCTATTCCAAAAGCAAGGCCTTGGCCACTGAACTGGTTTTACAAGCTATAAAAGATAATGGTCTTAATGCATCTATTATTTATCCCAGCGGAATCTTTGGGCCAAATGATTATCGATTCGGAATGATAACAAGTGCCGTTAAAATGATTGTAGACACAAGACTTCGCATTTCTATCGGTGGGACTTTCAATGCGGCAGATGCCAGAGATTTAGCAAGCGGAATTATTGCCTGTTCACAAAACTGCATTAAAGGCGAGTCCTATATTATGGCCGGAAATTGTTATACCTTCACTCAACTTTCCGATGCTATAAGTCAGGCAGCCGGTCATAAAAAAACTCTTTTCACAATCCCTTTGTGGCTTGTTCGCCCCTTTGCACCTCTGGGAATACCCTTCAGCAAAATTATCGGACGACCACCTTGGTTTAGCAGTTATACAATCTACAATCTAAGCCGCAACAATAATTTTTCTTCAGAAAAAGCAAGAAAGGATTTGGGGTTTCAATGCCGACCGCTGCAAGAAACTATCACAGACACTGTCACTTGGTTAAAGCAGATTCAAACTTCGGAGGTAGTCAGCAATGGTTGAATTTTTGATTCAATTTCTATTTGATTTTTTAAAGCTTTTGACCTATTTTCTCATTTGCGCCTCAACTGCTCTAATAATTCGAAAGTTTGTCAAAATCCCTAAAGAACTTTTCCGCAAACTTTTGCATATTATTTTGCTTGGATCAACTCCGATATTTCTATACTTATTCAATTCCTGGCAAAGTGCTGTTTTCGGGTCTATGCTTTTTGCAGTTTTAGTTTATCCTATTTTGTCCTTTGCAGAACACATTGAGGGATATTCCAAACTCTTGATCGAAAGGGAAAGCGGCGAAATTAAGCGGAGCCTAATGTTGGTGTTTGGAATGATTTCAGTTGTTATATTTTTGTGTTGGGGGATGCTTAATGCTAAATATCTAGCTTTGGCCGTAATTTTGAGCTGGGGCTTGGGCGACGCCGCAGCAGCACTAATAGGGAAAAAATACGGAAGACATCATTTTGTAGGCAAATTTTTTGACGAAAAAAAGACTTTTGAAGGTACAATGGCTATGTTTGTAATTTCGTTTTTCACAATTTTTACCATCCTGATCTATAATATCAACCTAACCTGGTATGAATACTTGTTGATATCAGGAATAACTTCAGCTGTGGTTTCCGTGGTTGAGCTAAGCACCAAAAATGGATTTGATACCTTGACCTGTCCGTCAGCAAACTTAACAGTTATGATGTCCCTACTATATCTATTCGGAGGAATAATGTGAACAAATCAGAACAAGCAAATGTGAAGAATCCCCAAGATTCCAACTTTAAAAACCCTAAGCAAACCGGCGCAAATACTCTCTTGCTTTCAGTAATCTTAAGCTCTCCGGGACCTTTAGTCGTAGGCATTGGCGTGTTCATGGGGCGAAGCTCTACCCAACTGGCCGATTTTGTCCGGCGGTCTGCAGAATTATGTGCGATTTTAGTTTCTTATTTTATATATCGAATCCTGCATAAAGAGGGGACTGAGCCAGAAATTAACCGTAAAATTAAGCTTGAACAGACTGCCAACCTTTTCGTAGGGACATCCATGTGTCTTTCCGGGATCGCCATGTTTTTCATCGCTATCTTAAGTGACAATTCTGAAAAGGGAAATGTAATTCCAGGCTTGGTAATTGCTTTTTTAGGCCTTGTAACCAACAGCTTGTTTTGGCTCCGTTATACAAAGCTTTACAAACAAAACGGAGATGCCATACTCAAGGCTCAAAGCCATCTTTACAGGGCAAAATCTTTTGTTGATGCCGCCGTCTTTATTGCACTCATGGTTGTTTTCCTTGCCCCTCTTTCTCCTGCCGCATATTGGGTAGATATTATTGGAGCCGTGATTGTATCTATTTATCTTCTTACAAATGGTGCTAATATTCTTAGAAATTTCCTCTGAAAATTAGCTTCTTTCACTCTATTTTTTTAAATATTTCTAACTATCAATCTATATGTCTGCCAAGGTTTTCTACCACCTTTTTCTATATATGCTTTGAGAGGTCTCGGCGACTATAAATAATACGACGAACTTCCACAATCTCATCAATAACAACATAGAATATCGTAAAATTCTTTACTTGTATCCTATAATACAATTGTTTTCTATCTTTAGCTGATTGGTAGGGTCGTCCAAAAGACTCTGGCGAATTAAAACGCCCGTAGATTGCCTTTTCAACTTCGTCGACAAAATTTATCGCAGCTGTCATATTCTTTAGCTTATGAAGAATATAATCAACTATCCCATTTAAATCTTCTTCAAACAAAGGCAATATTTGAAGCTTATATTCTCTTTTATTCATTTATGCGTTTCCTGATTCTGCCAAATACTTCTTCACTGTCAAGCCGTTCTTCAGAAATCTCGGCATATTTATCTGCCTCGTCTAAAATAAGTTCAATTTCATCAGCAAGAGCAGAATATTGTTCCAGACTTAACAAGACCATAGAACCGTAACCATTCTTGGTTAAATACACAGGTTTGTTGCTTTTCACAACTAATTCTTCAATTTCCGGAAATTTATTTCTTAGATCTGATACAGGCCTTATATTAATCACTACTTCTTCCCTCCTCTACGTAATCTATTAACATTTTATCAATATTCTATCATTATATTATCACCACCTTCTTGTTTACGCAAGCGGAAACTAAATATAAGTTAGGCACAAGATTTGCTCTTGACATTATTATTTGAAATCCTGTAAAAGCTAAAGTATACAGATTGCTTGCTTACCCAATTATATTTTTATTGGAAGAAGGTGTCTTTCTTGTAGTCTCATAGTAGTAAATTAAATCTTAACGTGAAAGTGTATTTTGAAACCTATTTCGATTTGTTTTCACTCCTTTTCTCACCCCCGAACTCTAGTGTTACATATTCGGAAATGCTTTTGGTTAGTGGACCTTTTTTCAATTAAATTTTTTATGAAAAATGGATCCTTTTTAGACTAGCACATACACAAAGCCCTTACCATGCACAAAAAAAAGGTTTTAAGCGTGACGGAAAGCCCGTAATTGCGCCATTTACAGGCTATGAAACGGCAAAAATCCAGACGGTCAAGGGTTAATAGGTGGAGATTTTCCCAC
>CAYPYZ010000226.1:0-3337 GCA_964414805.1 uncultured Paludibacter sp. | reverse complement strand
GCCAAAGGATTTTAAGTCCTTCGTGTCTACCATTCCACCACCCGAGCAGGAATGATTCCTGTGCACTCTTACGAGTTTGAGCGAAAAACGGGACTCGAACCCGCGACCCTAACCTTGGCAAGGTTATGCTCTACCAACTGAGCTATTTTCGCTTATCAATCATTCTCTCGCTAATCCTCAGTTGGTAGAGCATCTTATAGTTTATTCTCTTGGCAACTGAGCTATTTTCGCAAACACTGAAATGCAACTGAGCTATTTTCGCGTAGCACTGAAACGCTCTTTCAGTTTAAATTAGCGGGTGCAAATATACTAAGTATTTTTTGAATTTACACCAATTTTTAGAAAAAAAGATGGATAAAATTGCTTTATCCATCTTTTTGGAAACCTATTTGTTTAAGCTAAGCTAACAAACAACTCGCCATCAACCTCATTGAAGTTGATTTTGTCTTCTCTGGCTAACCAGCCAAGAGCCAAGTTCAAATCTTGAACTTTTAATTTAGTTGCTTTTCTAATAGCTTTAACTTCCATTTCACCTGTTTCTAAGGCTTGCCATACTAAACCGGCATTTTGTCCTATTAATTCTTTCATAAATAAATTGTTTTAACATAAAACCACCTATTATAATCTTATAATGGCCGTTTTATAATTGATTTTTTATAGTTGTTTGTAAATATCTATTCTAATATTTTAGTGAATTGCTCTTAGGATTTAGCCTTTGTATTTTTTTACAATGATACTGGCATTATGGCCGCCAAATCCAAAAGTATTTGATAAAGCAGCATTTACAGTACGTTTTTGTGCTTTATTGAATGTAAAATTCAAATCATAATCTATATCTGGATCTAAATCGTCATCCTCATGATTAATAGTTGGAGTAACTACATCATTGGCAACTGATAAAATGGTAGCAATAGCCTCAACGGCTCCTGCAGCACCCAATAAGTGTCCAATCATAGATTTGGTAGAACTGATATTGAGTTTGTATGCATGTTCCCCGAAAACAGCCTTGATAGCCTTAGCTTCGGATGGGTCGCCTACCGGAGTGGCTGTTCCATGTACATTGACATAATCTAAATCTTCAGGTTGCATACCTGCATCCTTCAATGCTCTTTGCATCACTAAAGTGGCTCCCAAACCCTCAGGATGAGTAGCAGTCAGATGATGCGCATCAGCCGACATACCGCCACCGGCAACTTCACAAATGATGTTGGCACCACGTGCTAAAGCATGTTCTAATTCCTCGAAAACTAAAGCGCCCGCACCTTCTCCCATGACGAAGCCGTCGCGGCTTGCACTGAAAGGACGAGAAGCAGTTTCAGGACTGTCATTGCGAGTTGAAATAGCCATCATGGCATTGAAACCACCAACTCCGCCGGGAGTAATGGAAGCTTCAGCACCTCCCGTAACGATAACATTGGCTTTGCCTAAGCGGATGTAGTTAAACGCATCTATCATCGCATTGGTAGAGGATGCACAAGCAGAAGCGACAGAGTAGTTAGGGCCTCTAAACCCGTAAGCAATAGAAATTTGTCCTGCCGCTATATCCGAAATCATTTTAGGAATGAAGAAGGGATTAAACTTAGGACCCATTTCTTGATTTTGATAGTAAAATCCTATCTCTTGCTCGAAAGTCTGAATACCACCTATACCGGCAGAAAATATCACACCTACTTCGTTTTTATCTATGGTGTCAAGATCTAACTGACTATGCTCAATAGCTTGCTTAGCAGCTGCCAAAGCATAATGCGTGTACTTGTCCATACGTCTTGCGTCCTTCTTGTCAATATACAAGGTAGGATCAAAATCTTTAACCTGACAAGCAAACTTTGTTTTGAAAAGGGAAGTGTCAAAACCCGTTATCAAAGATGCTCCACTCATACCATTGATAATACTATTCCAGAAATCCGGAATAGTATTACCAAGTGGAGTAATAGCACCTAAACCGGTAACTACAACTCTTTTTAATTCCATAATGTTAATGTGGAAAATTAGTTATTATAAGCTTTCGATGTATGCAATGGCATCGCCAACTGTAGAAATCTTTTCTGCCTGATCTTCCGGAATGCTTAAACCAAATTCTTTTTCAAATTCCATAATCAGTTCAACAGTGTCTAATGAATCAGCGCCTAAATCGTTAGTAAAACTTGCAGTAGAAACTACTTCAGATTCGTCAACACCTAATTTTTCAACGATAATCGCTTTAACTTTAGCTTGAATTTCTGACATAATTTTGTTTTTTAAGTTGATAAATAAGATTTGTTTTTTAATTTTGCGATGCAAAGTAAAATAAATTTATTGACATAACACTAATTTTGTTGATAATTTTATCATTTTTTGCACATTTCACGCTCAGATGAGCATAAAATCATGGATTTATGGGCTATAATATTGCTTTTTTCGCTTCAGGTTCTGGTTCAAATGTGGAAAATATCGCCAATTTTTTTCAAAAAAAACCGGATTTTCACCTTGCTTGCATCATTTCTAATAGAGAAAATGCCTATGTGCATCAGCGTGCCCAAAAGCTGAAAATTCCATCTTATTCTTTTACCCGTGAAGATTTCGTTGAAGCAAAGCCTATTATTGAGCTTTTAAAAGAGCATCAAATTGATTGGATAGTGTTGGCTGGTTTCTTGTTGAAAATTCCTCCTGCATTAATTGCTGCCTTTCCCAATAAAATTATCAATATTCATCCTGCATTGCTTCCTAAATTCGGTGGAAAAGGCATGTATGGCCATCATGTTCATCAAGCTGTTGTGGATGCCCAAGAAAGCGAATCCGGCATTACCATACATTATGTCAATGAAAATTATGATGAAGGAAGTATTATTTTTCAAGCTAGATGTGAAGTCTTGCCCGAAGATACAGCCGATAGCTTAGCTGAAAAAATTCATGCTTTGGAATATGAATATTTTCCGAAAGTAATTGAAGATTTGGTGCTTGCTACTTTGTAATCAATTGTTTACTTCATATACCGGCTCCAAGCTGGGCACGCGTTTCTTGCATCACCTGTTCATTATCAGTGATAATCAGTAAAGAATCGCCTTTTTCTAAAGCAGTATTACCTCTGGGAACAAAGTATTTATCGTTGCGTTTGACCATTACCACCAAAGTCTGTTCAGGCATATCTAAGTCCATCAAACGATTACCATGTTGAAGTATATGATCCGTCACGGTTATCTCGCAAGTGGCAGATTTTATTTCGTCTGAAAACTCTATATCAAATTCCTTTAATGGGATTTTCATGGCTACTTTATCGCTTAAGCCCAACCATTTTGCCATGATGGGGACAGAAGTTCCTTGTAATAATAAGGATATAATGGTAATAACAAATACGATA
>CAYPYZ010000225.1:0-3352 GCA_964414805.1 uncultured Paludibacter sp. | reverse complement strand
GGATGGACAGTGCTTCTGTTTGAAGATGGCGTGAACAAAGGCAATATGAGTAAAGTTTCGGGGATAGTACCTATCGCTAATGATCTTTTCTTAGGAAATACTAAACCCTTACGTGATAAATCATTAGAGCCTTCAGCTTCCTCTACTGTCTTTTTATATTCTCCCCAAAACAAAGATGCAGAATTAAAAATTGTAGCAACGGATAATTTCGGTAGAGAATATATAGAGTACTTTAATAAGAAAACTGCTAATCCGGAACTTCGCCAAGTCTTCTTTACTGAAAGTGGTGGTGAAGGTGCTCCAACAGGTCAAAATCCATTAACTTGGAACCAATGGCATAATGATAATATCACTGTTACAGATGGTAATTGCCATACTTTACCTGACTTACGCACTACTTATCCAAGCTCCGATGTGACGAGAAGTTATTGCACAGAAATGGCTTCCGGAAGCAATAATATCTATTTCCAAGCTGAAACACCTAACGGCACCATGCGTGGTCTCGCCATCAATGGTATAGATGCTTCAAATTATAAACATTTAGAACTTACATTTACCTATAATAAAAATGGGGTCGGTAGTCGTGGTCCTATAGACGTGTATTACTGGAACGATTTCCAATGGATACAATTGGATGTGAGTTTAAATGAAGATGAAAGCGTTGCTGCAGGATGGTATAAAAGTCCGGTTATCAAACTACCAAGGGAAGCAGAAACCAATGATTTGAGATTACGCTTTGTAAAAACACCTACCTCCAACGTAAGTATTCGTTTGGATGATATATGGTTGTCAGGTGAACCCAAGCTCGTTGGACCTCCTGTATTAGCCAGTGTAGATGCAGTAGACGCTAGTACTTTCCAAGCCAATTGGGAGAACTATCCCGATGCTAATGGGTATATTTTGGAAGTTTCCGAAAATGAAGATTTCAGTCTGAATGAGGATATGACAACCTTAGCTGCTTGGACTTTCCCAACTGCGCATGTTGAAGGTCAAAATGCTTTGCCTAATATCTACTCTGCCAACAATCAAAACAAAATGTTAAGCACTACAGCAACTGGTAATCCGGATGCTGGAGAAACTGCCAAACCATTGCCTTATAGCGCTGGCTCGACCACTAATCCTGATAATCCTTTGGCTTTAGCCTCCACAGGATGGCAAGATGGTGTGTATAAAAAACATTTCCAGATAGATATAGACGCTACGGGTTTCTATAATTTAACACTCTCATCTTGGGTATATTCTTCCGGGAATGCTCCTAAAGATATGAAAGTACAATATAGAACACATGCTAATAGCGAATGGATAGATGTACCTAATAGCACACTGACCATGCCTGTTGGTGCTTATGGTCCAACAACCAAATTGGAGGATTTAGCATTACCAAGTGCTTGCGATAATCAACAGAATCTTGCAATACGATGGGTTATGACAAGCTCATTGAGAACTTCTGGTGAGTCTGCTTACATTGTAACTAGCGGTGGCGCAAGCCGTATTACCAATGTCTTTGTAAAAGGACAAACAGGAGACATTGCAGGCAATTATACTGTTAGCACAACAGAACATACTATTACAGGTTTAGATGCTAATAAAAATTATTTTGCAAGAGTACGAGCTACCGATGGCAAACAAGTAAGTAATGCTTCCAATGTAGTGAATTTCACCACAGGATCTACCGGATTATCAACGCTTACGCAGCATGATTTCCAATTAAGATATTCACGTGCCGACTATACACTCAGCATACAAATGCCTAATCAAAATGCTGATTTACGCATTTTGGATATCAATGGTAGAACCCACCAAACTGTGCAAGCATACACAGCCAATCAGGTAATATCTGTAGCTGACTTGACAGCAGGGGTGTACATTGTGCAGCTGACTGCCAACAACCAACAGTTCAATTACAAATTTGTAAAATAAAAGGAATTGTTATCAATCCACTTCAATCACCAAATAACTGCTTACACTCCAGAATTCCTTTCTGTCAGTGATAAGCAGGGTGATTGAATTGTTTTCTTTTTCCAAAGAATAGGAGTTTTTAGGATGTGTACTCAATAACTTGGCTTTGGATGCATATAAAGGAATAACAACAGTATTGCGGGTGTCTATTCTTACAAAATAATTCTTATTGAAATCGCTCTCTAACACACGATTTGGACGAAACCAGCCATCTGATGTCAATATATTTTGTTCTTTCAATTCTTTCTTAGTCCCAAATACATACCAAGCCGTATGGATGGTCTTATCTTGCTCTTCTATCTGTTGTACATACTCCTCTTTCTCAATTTCCAATGAATCTACTTGGGTGCTCAATTCCTCTACATCCGTAGTCAATTGCGTAATCAAAGAATCTCTTTCTTCTAATTGATCCAACAATAATTTCACCTTACGTGATTCTTCATCCAAAGATTTAGTCAATCTGGTAACCGTCTTTTCCAAAGCATCAAACTTAAATTGACTGTTTTGCAACTTGCTTTTCAATGAGTTAATCTCCTCTTTATTAGCCCTCAGCATCTCACTGATATAGGCTAAATCATCATTGAGTTTATTGCGCTGGTCAATATCTTCATCACCATCTATACTGCTAAGCGTAATTACCCGCTCTGCATTCTTAATTTTCTCAATATTTTTTTCTATTAAATTAATAGTAGAAAAATAATTCTCCATTTCGGTTTGCATCAATTGCATCTCATTAGCAATGGAATCCCGCTCAGCTTGCAGACTTTCATAATTCTCTGTCTGTTTGGGTGCACAAGCATGCAATGCGGTGATAGCAATAAAAACCAAGAAAACATATAGCTTTGATCTCATCTTTTTTTACATAAAAATATTGAACAATAGCGTATTAGAAAAAAGCGACTACAAATTTAAGGAAATTATTGCAATTAACAACCGGCCACAACAATAACGATTTCTCCCTTAGGGGGATGTTCTGAAAAGTAGACAATTAGCTCCTGCAAACTTCCCCTTTTAGTTTCCTCAAAAAATTTAGAAATTTCGCGCGAAACCGAAGCCTGCCTGTCTTGTCCTAATACTTCTGCCAATTGCGTTAAGGTCTTGACCAACCTATAAGGTGACTCGTAAAACACCATAGTCCTACTCTCCCCTACCAAAGCCTGCAACTTGGTCTGACGCCCTTTTTTATGAGGTAAAAACCCCTCAAAACAAAACCTATCATTGGGTAAACCTGAATTGACCAAGGCAGGCACAAAGGCTGTCGCACCCGGCAAACATTCTACAGGAATTTCATTATCGATGCACGCCCTGACAATCAAATAACCCGGATCGGAAATAGCAGGCGTACCAGCATCGGAAATCAAAGCAATGGTTTGACCGTCTTTCAAACGCTGGA
>CAYPYZ010000224.1:0-3359 GCA_964414805.1 uncultured Paludibacter sp. | reverse complement strand
CCTGCTGATTTGAGAGTAGATATTGACGATTTATTAAAAAAAGCAGAGTCTTTCTTCCATTTGAATATTGACATCCTTCAGTTTGCCGATTTAGATAAATCGAATCTCGGCAAATACAAAATGCAAATTTATTTGTTGTATCAGAGGGATTGGGCTGCATATGGTGGAGGCGTAGATGATGTAATTGGTGGATTATGGATTAATCCAGCTACCTGCAAACCTGTAGGCTCTACCATTGCACATGAAATCGGACATAGTTTTCAATACCAAGTTTATGCTGACTTAGTCGCTTCTAAATCTGCTCCTCATGACTTCACCCGAGGTTTTAGATATGGATTTGGTGGAAACGGCGGTAATGCATTTTGGGAACAAACCGCTCAATGGCAATCCTATGAGTCTTATCCCATGGAAGCTTTTCAATCATATAACTTCAGTGTTTATATGGATAATTACAATCGACATGTCTGTCATGAATGGCAACGCTACGCAAGCTATTTTATCCATTATTATTGGGCACACAAGCACGGGAAAGACATGATTGCCAAGATATGGAGAGAGGCTGTCAGCCCTGAAGATCCTATTGAAGCTTACCGACGTATTAATCAACTCAGTATAGACGAACTAAATGCTGAACTTTATGAAGCAGCGACTCGCTTTGTGACTTGGGACTTGGATGATATCAGAGATATAGGTAAGAATTTTATCGGACGCCATTCCTATAAATTTTACACAAACGAAAATGGAAAATATCAAGTCGCCTACAAAAAATGTCCGGGCACAAGTGGGTATAATGTGATACCTCTGAACGTTCCAGCCGCTGGCACTACAGTTACAACACACTTTGAAGCTCTGCAGCCCGGATCAGCTTTAGCTGCTGAAGACCCAGGAGAATACGACGACAATGGAAAGATAAAAACTACAAGGACATACAATAAGAGCACGCTTGCCAGGGCAGGATGGCGCTACGGGTATGTAGCTTTGTTGAAAAACGGTGGGCGAATTTATTCTGACATGAACAGATTAACTGCCTCCAACGTTGACTTTACCATACCTGAGAACTGTTCCAGGTTATGGTTTGTCGTTACTGGTGCACCCAACACCTACACTGCTCATCCTTGGGATGAAAATGAGTCCAATGATGATCAATGGCCCTACACCGTCCAATTTACTAATACGGATATTTTAGGAAATATCACTATTGATCCATCCGTAAAGCCTGAAAGCAAAACGATCAGCTTTGATGTTTCATTTCCTGCAGATGCTACAAATTATAGTGGTACATCAGTGAATCTGAATTCATCCGGTGACATTACCCAAGTCGCACAAGCTTTTGCTATGCAACCTTCAGCCATTTCTGGTTTGCTTTTAAGTGCTAAAGCTACTCCACAAGAAGGCAAAATCGCATTTGCTGCCCTCGAGCCTTCTGGTGAATTTAACTACAACACTACAGCCAACGGACATGGGTTCTGGTTTAGCTCGACGGGGGAAGCCATTGGCTGGGGGTCCGATAATGACAGTAAAATATTCGTTGAATTTGATGTCAATAACATGGAATTTAACATTGGGCAATATCCAGGGAAATGCTCACCAGCGGATAAATTTACAGTTAAAGAAGTACTGATTTATAAAAAAAATGGACAACAATATGTGGTAACATTTATTTTTAATATCACAATCCAATAATATCATAGATACACAATGCGATCCTATTTAGGTTATTTTTTGTTTGTTACAGTTGTTTTATTCACAAGTTGCGACCCTGAGTCAGTGTTGGTGGATTCTTCCCCGAAAATAAAAGACTCTTTGGCGATATCAACCATATGGATTAACACTGTAAATGAGACGAAAATTGAGTCCAAAGACAAGGAAGATTATGTGCCCTGCGACGTAAAAATTCAATCTATAAACGAAGCATGGAACTTCAGTGGAAGCGGAAAAATTCGTGGCAGAGGTAATTCGACTTGGCTGTGGTACGACAAAAAACCTTATAGATTAAAACTTTCAGAAAAAAAACCCATTTTAGGCTTGAAAAGCAACAAGGATTGGGTGTTTTTAGCGAACTATAGAGACCCGACTCATTTGATGAATACTTTTGTGTTCATTGTGGGTCGGGGACTTGGTTTGCCGTTTACAAATAGCATCAGATACGCTGAGGTGTATTTAAACAATGACTATATTGGGTTATATCAAATCACAGAACAAGTAGAGCAGGGGAAAAATCGTGTCAATATAGACAAAGAAGAAGGGTTGTTACTTTCTTTAGATGCGGATGATGGTCCTTATTACAGCCCCAAAGCGCAAGACAATTTCTGGTCGAGTTTGTATGGTATGCCTGTTTGTATAAAATTTCCTAAAGAACAAACAAGCAATCAACTTGATATCATCAAGTCAGAATTTCATCTTTTAGAAACTGCCATTCAAAATGGTAATTACTACGCAGTAAATAAATTATTAGATATACCGGCTTTCATCGATTATCTCATCATTCAAGAATTGGTGTATAATGTTGAAGTTGCTGCACCACGAAGCATCTATATACACCGTGATAAAGACAAAAAGTGGGTAATGGGTCCACTTTGGGATTTTGATGCGGGATTTGATTTTGATTGGAATACCATGTACACCGGACATAATTATTTTAATAGCTTCAGAAAATTAATTTTAGGCACCGATCCGGCTCACCAAATTGGGGGGCACCGCGTTCCCTATTTTTTTACAGATCTGTTTAAAAATAGACAATTTGTGCGGGCATACAAAAACAGATGGCTTGAAATTAAAGACGATATTATAGACGTTTATTGGGAAGAAACTTTGAAATATGCTGAATACAATGAAGAAGCTATGTATCGCAACTTTGAACGATGGCCTATCGACAGACATTATCATACGGAGATCAAAGCTATGGGAGTATGGTTGCGAGATAGAGTAGAGTACCTTTCCGGCATTATTGCAAGATATCCCGACGGACAAATATATTAAATTATGATTGTATGAAGAAAAGACAATATAGTTGGATAATTAGCTTAAGCTGCATAATCATCGGTCTGTTATCGGGACTTCATGCACAAAAAAAATGGACAGGAAATCCTTTGTTACCAGGTTATTTTGCAGACCCTACCATTCAGAAGTTTGGAGACACTTATTATATTTACAGTACTACCGATGGAGTCAAATTAGCATCAGGAGAACCAACTGTATGGGTTAGCAAGGATTTGTCAGCATGGTACAACCACGAATTGGAGTTAGCATTGCCTGCTAACTTAAATAATTGCTGGGCACCTGATGTGCATCAAGCTGCTGACGGTTTGTACTACTATTTTATGGGAAATTGTGAAATGGGTTGTAATATCTATGCCTAT
>CAYPYZ010000223.1:0-3412 GCA_964414805.1 uncultured Paludibacter sp. | reverse complement strand
ATAACAATAAAGGACGTATTTTAATTGAGCTTCCTGGCGTAAAAGAGCCGGAGCGGGTACGTAAATTATTGCAAGGTTCTGCTAATTTGGAGTTTTGGGAAACCTATGACTTGGCAGAAATCGCACAGAATATTGTGGAAGTTGACCGTGCTATAGCTGCGAAACAAGCAGAAACTGCTGATGTTAAAGAGACTGTCGCCGTTCAAGAAACTACCGCTGTTCAAGAAGAAGTAGTTGCCGAAGAAAAAACTTCAGAGGATGTAGAAGAAAGCTTATTAGCTGCTTTAGAAAAGGACAAAGCATTGGCTGAAGACTCAATCATGGCTGACGAAAATTTCAAAAAGGAATATCCACTATTGTCTTTATTGAATAACCAAGGTTTATTGACTGGTCAATATGGCGGCGGACCTGTAGTAGGTTATGTTCGCTATCAAGATACAGCTACTGTAAATGCTTATTTTGCACAACGTTCCATTAAGGAATTGTTGCCTCCAAACTTGGGTTTACGCTGGAGTGTAAAACCTATCAGCCAACGTGAAGAAATGTATCAATTAGTGGCTATCAAAACGAATCGTGACAACCGTGCGCCATTGAGTGGTGATGCTGTAACTGATGCTCGTGCCGACTTTAGTGAAACTTCTGCTTTCGCGAATGTGTCTATGAGCATGAATAACGAAGGTGCGAAAACATGGGCACGTATGACTAAAGAGAATATAGGTAAGTCTATCGCCATTGCATTAGATGGCTATATCTATTCTTTCCCAACTGTGAATACAGAAATTACGGGTGGTCAATCTCAAATTACCGGCAACTTTACTGTTGAAGAGGCGAAAGACCTTGCTAACGTATTGAAATCTGGTAAGATGCCTGCTCCGGCTCGTATCGTTCATGAAGACGTAGTAGGTCCGTCACTCGGACAAGATGCTATTAATAAAGGTCTGATTTCTTTCGTGATAGCCTTCATTATGGTAATGCTGTACATGATATTCTACTATGGTGCTGTTCCGGGTTTGATTGCTGATGGAACTTTGCTCGCCAATATATTCTTCCTATTAGGAATTTTAGCATCTTTCTCTGCTGTATTAACTTTACCGGGTATTGCGGGTATCGTACTGACTATGGGTATGGCGGTGGATGCGAACGTGCTGATTTATGAACGGATCCGTGAGGAAATGTTAGCAGGTAAGTCCTTGAAACGCGCTATCGAAGATGGTTTCAAGGGTGCTATTTCTGCAATTATTGATGCTAACCTGACTACCTTGATTACGGGTATTGTACTTTCAATATTTGGTACCGGTCCTATCAGAGGTTTTGCTAACACCTTAATTATTGGTATTATCACTTCCTTTATTTCAGCAGTATTCTTAACTCGCTTGATGTTAGACAGCTACGCAAGAAGAAAAAATGCTAAAGAATTGCCATTTACCTCTAAAGTTACCGCTAAATGGTTCCAAAACACCAATTATGATTTTATTGGAAAACGTAAGTTTGCATATATATTCTCCGGTGCTTTAATCGTGATAACCATTATTTCTTTTGCAACCAGAGGATTCAGCTTAGGTATTGACTTTAGCGGTGGTAGAAACTATGTAATCAGCTTCAACGAATCAGTGAAAACCCAAGATGTACGTGATTTATTATCCGATGCTTTCGATGGTGAATCTGTACAAGTAATTACTATTGGTTCAGATAATCAAGTAAGGGTGTCCACTAAATATAAAATTGACGATGCGGCTGATGAGGTAAATGAAGAAATTGTTGAATTACTTTACACAAATCTTCAACCCATGTTGGAAGGTGTTTCTTTAGAAGCCTTTACTGAAGACCATATTTTAAGTTCTCAAAAGGTTGGTCCTACCATAGCAGATGATATCAAACGTGCTGCTGTTTGGGCTGTGTTATTCGCCATTATAGCTATCGGTTTATATATCTTATTGCGCTTCCGCAATATCAGTTACTCTGTTGGTGCCACTGTTGGTTTGATACATGACACCATGCTGACTATGGGTATTTTCTCCTTGTTCTATAGCATTATGCCGTTCTCCTTGGAGATTGACCAAGCATTTATTGCGGCCATCCTGACCGTAGTTGGATATTCCGTGAATGATACGGTGGTTGTTTTCGACCGTATTCGTGAGAATGTTGGTTTATATCCTAAACGTGATAGAAAAACCGTTATCAATGACTCTATCAATATCACTTTAAGTCGTACTTTTAGTACTTCTATGAGTACCATATTGGTATTGTTCATCATCTTCGTATTTGGTGGTGAGACTATTCGTGGATTCGTATTCGCTATGCTATTTGGTGTAATTATAGGTACTTACTCATCTATATTTATTGCTTCACCTGTAGCTTATGAGTTTTACCAACGTAAATTGAAGAAAGAAGAATTGAAAGCTAAAAAGTAAAAATTGAATTTTTTACCTTTTGCATATTGAGAGACTGTCTCAAAAAGTAAATTTCAGAGACAACAATACAAGGTGTTTCAGAGGTGTTCAAATGCAAGGCGCTGAGATTGAGGATGAGGGAGCGTACTGAAGTACGTGACCGAGTCCGAACATCGAAAGCCACGCAGCAGTTGGGCACTTATGAGGCACCCTTTTTTATTTTTACCTTTTGCATACCCATTTATCTTTGTTTTACCTTTGTTTTATGTAACTTTACAGCCTAAATCTATTTTTTCACTATGTAAAAATTATTGTTTGTTTATGATTGAAGACATGAAAAAGAATTTGACCATACGCGAATGGTCGGAGGAAGACAGACCGAGAGAGAAAATGCTTATTAGAGGAGCATCAGCCTTATCGGATGCTGAACTTTTAGCTATCTTAATTGGTTCAGGAAATAGAGATGAATCGGCTGTGGAATTGTCGAGGCGCATTATGACAGCTTCCCAGCACAATTTGAATGAGTTGGCTAAATTTAGCATCCATGACTTATGCAAAAAGTTTAAAGGCATTGGTCCGGCCAAAGCTATTACTATCAAGGCTGCTTTGGAATTGGGTAAGCGTAGGCGGACATCCGGCAATGTAGAGCGTAAAAAAATCAGTTCAAGTTTGGACTTATATGATTTGTTCGAGCCATCTTTAATAGATTTGCAACATGAAGAATTTTGGATAGCTTTGCTGAATGGCGCAAACAAGGTGATGGAAGTCAGCAGGCTTACACAAGGCGGTAGCAATCAAACAGTGGTAGATATACCTATGATTTTAAAGCTCGCCTTAGAGAAAAAAGCAGCTTCTTTGGCAGTAGCACATAATCATCCATCAGGACAAAAATATCCAAGTAATGAAGATGATAAAGTCACCAAACGCGTAAAAGCCGGTTGCGATGCCATAGGCGTCCGCCTTTTAGACCATATCATCATTGCCGCTAATAATGGTTATTATAGCTATTGTGATGAGGGGAA
>CAYPYZ010000222.1:0-3426 GCA_964414805.1 uncultured Paludibacter sp. | reverse complement strand
CATTATGACGATGGTTGCAGCAACATGCAATATCATATTAAATTATATATTTATTCCTCGATATGGTTATATTGCAGCTGCCTATACAACTGAGGCATCCTATTTGATTTATACCGTACTACATATGATTAATTATAGAAGAATCGTTGGACGTAACAAAGTTTATAATGATGTGGTTATAATGGGTATAGTAATTGCTACAACATTGATATGCATATTAATGGGGGCTTTATATAAACATTTGATTGTGAGATACGCTATTGCCATTTTCGCTATTACAGTTGGATTGATAAACTCAAATAAAATCAAAAGAGCACTCAAAGAAATTTTTTCAAAAGAGGTAACAACATAAATGAATAATAACCAGTTTAGAATGGAAATGCATCAATACATCGATAAAACCTATGATGATTTTTTAACTTATCAAGAACTCGTTATAGAGATTTTAGATGAGTTCCATCGTATTTGTAAAAAACATGATTTTCCATATGTAGTTGCATATGGAACTTTACTAGGGTTTATTCGCGATGGAGGAAATATACCATGGGACTATGATGTAGATGTATTACTTCCGTATACGTACATCGATAGATTGATTAAAGTGTTAAAAACAGATCTATCATCGGGTTTCTATTATGTATATGAAGATAACACAAGAAATTATCCTACTTCTTGTCTTCGTATATGTAAATGTGGATATTCGTACATGGCATTGCATGTTGATGTTTTCTTCCTTATAGGCTGCCCATCTGAAAAAAAAGAACAGCAAATATTCAAAAATAAAATTAGATGGATATGTAATGCACGACAAGCAAAAACCCTAAATCAACATCTACATCCTGATAGGAATTTAGGATTATTCAGGAGAATAATCACATATATAAGATATCCAGTATCTATGAAATGGATATTAAAACAAGAGAAGAAGTTGAGCTCACAATTTCAATATGAGGAATGTCAGTATTGTACTGCTTTCTTCCCTTTTGCTAAGACCTATACCAGAAGGTATTATGACGAAATACAAATATGCGAAATTAATGGAAGAGAATATAACATTCCTAAAGCCTATGATTCCTGTCTAACAGAGTGGTATGGAAATTACCATGAGTATTTACCTATATCTAAAAGGTTTGAAGAATTTTATCATATGAAAAAAAATATAGATGAACGACAAGATGTCTATCAGAAATATTTGAAACAAAACATAGAACAATAACAGGACCGTTTCACAGACAAGAAGCATTTGCGCACATAAAAAACACCTATACTTCTTAAGGATGAAAATAACTGCTGAAGATATGGCGAATGATACTGTGCAATTCTTTCATGTAACATTTGTCTAGTCATTAATCCTTAACAAATAATATAAGCATTCCTATCTCATGCACTTGCGAAGAAAGACTTTGAGATATCATAAATACACTCAACTTTACGAGGTATGAACAGATGACAAGAATAGGCACAATATCATATAACATATATGGTAATTTCACTAATTATGGATCCGCATTACAGTCATGGGCATTGCATCAGGCAATTAAAAAGTTGGGGTTTAATCCTATCTTAGTTGATTATTGCCCCGATATATTAAAAGATAAAGATCCTTTGAATCCTTATAAAAATATGTGGGACAAGGATGAAGAATCCAGGAGAATGGTGGAACTGACACTTCCCGCTATTCATATCAATTTCAAGAAATTTGACAGATTCTATCATGAGAGATTTGTCCGCACAAGGAAATCTTATAGCGCTTCCAATTATGATTCCGTAATGGAGGAGGTCGATACCTTTGTTTGTGGAAGCGATACTATTTTCTGCCCTGATGAGTTTGGCTTTGATGATGGATATTATGCTAACTATCCCTGCATGAAAGGCAATACTGTTGCTTATGCACCGAGTTTTGGAGATCCGCACTTTAGTGACGAGGATTACATGACGCTCAACGACCGTCTACAGAATTTCAAAGCTATCGGACTACGCGAGCAGATGATGGTTCCTTATGTAAGAGATCATGTGACGGTTCCTGTTGAGAAGGTAATCGATCCGACTCTTCTCCTAACTCATAAAGACTACGACACCATAGCAACAGAACGAGTTTTGGATGAACCATATCTTCTTTTGTACGCACGGCGGTACAATCCGAGGATGGAAGCATTTGCTGAAAAGATGGCGGCGGAAAAAGGATGGAAAATTGTAGATATTAGCCTTAGAGCAACAAATGCCGAAAAAGGACATTTGATGTTCTATGAAGCTGGAGTAGAGGAGTTCCTTTCACTGGTAAAACACGCTGAGTACATTATCACAAATTCTTTCCACGGCATGATAATGAGTGTTCAATACTGTCGGCCGTTTGTGATTTTTTCTCGTGAACAATGTAATACAAAGATTACTGAATTACTGGAATTGTTTGGCCTATCCGATCGGATGCTGATCAATGGCTCAGAGCAATATGAGCCGATAGACTATGATTCAGTACACAAGCGTATTGCAGAGGCAAGGACTAAAGCACAAGATTTCTTAAAGATGGAATTGTGCTTGCTCGGATAGGTGGGGGAATAAATGTTCCTTGATACAGGAATTAAAACAGAATGCTTTGGCTGTGAGGCGTGTCAGCAGATATGCCCAAAACAAGCAATATCGCTGAAAGAAGACAAAGAAGGATTCAGATATCCAGTTATTGATGAAGCCTCTTGTGTTCACTGTAACCTTTGTCGACAGACATGTCCTCAAACTGTGATGCCAGAAAAACACAGAAGTCATAAGTATGCTTTCGGTGGATATAACAATGATCCAACTACTCGCTTTGAAAGCACTTCTGGTGGAGCTTTCTCGGCTGTTGTTGAAGCATTTTGCGATAAAGATTATGTGATATTCGGCGCTGAAGCTAAAGGATTACTCGTCTTTCATAGCAATATAACTGATAAACGAGATCTATGGAAACTTAGAAAATCAAAATATTCGCAAAGTATTATTAGAGGAAGTTATAAGGAAGTAAAAGAGTGTCTCTCAGAAGGGAAGAAAATTCTTTTTTCAGGCACGCCATGTCAGATCTCGGGTTTATATGCATATCTGAACGCAGTGAACTTCCATGGTATAGAGAATCTCCTGACCGTAGAAGTCGTATGTGAAGGTGTTCCAAGCCCCCTTTATGTAAGGAAAATGGATAATGCTATGGAGGCCCAATATGGTTCCAGAATTGAGTCTCTTGATTATCGTTATACAGGAAAATCATTATGTGGGCATGGAAAATGGGACTTCCAAATAATGAGGATTCCCCTGACGAATAAAAAGGTTTTGAAAAAAGATCGATGGTTTAATCCTTTTTGGTCTGTCTGGTTGAATCACTTAATGAGCAGGCCATCTTGTTATAAGTGCCCATTTGCGGAGCAAGGAAGAACGGCTGATATAACATTAGGAGATCTTTGG
>CAYPYZ010000221.1:0-3435 GCA_964414805.1 uncultured Paludibacter sp. | reverse complement strand
TTTACCCCGTTGGAACAGTTAAAAGTCAGTTAGGAAGTGTGGTGGCTCATATATGGGATTATAATAGCAAGTGGAAAATCAAGGTGTATGAAAATGGAAAATACAGTGGTACTATGGAACAATTTACCGACTACGATCCTATAGCTTATGCCTTTTTTAGTCCGAATGATAAACCAGAGCGTAAGCCCAAAATTAAACCTGCTAAAACCTATAACTTATTCCATTATACACCGCGTTTTAAACAATCGGTTGTGAAAATAGTTGTTACAGACGAATTTGGAAACAGCTATTCAGAAGAGATTCAAAATGTATTATAAATCAAAATATCTTTATAATTATTTCAATTACTAATTAATTAAAAGTTTAAAATTATGAAAATCAAGTACTTTTTTTCAATCTTGGTAACTGTAGTATTACTTTCGCTTTCAGTACAAGCCCAGCAACGCGAAGTAATTTATACAGAGAGTTTTGGATGGAATACGGT
Source organism: uncultured Paludibacter sp. (assembly GCA_964414805.1). GTDB lineage: Bacteria > Bacteroidota > Bacteroidia > Bacteroidales > Paludibacteraceae > Paludibacter. The sequence continues at coordinate 2,951 of CAYPYZ010000221.1, read as the reverse complement.
TCACAAAAATGAGAACACAGTTCCCTATCCTCCTATCACCGACTATACAGAAATGGATAATCCGGTGACTTTATCCGACGGTGGCTGTGCGCAAGTTCCAGACATGCGTTTTACCATTGTAAGTGGTGTTAATACTGCCGAAACTCCATTAGCATATTTCGAGGCTTCCGGTGGTATCAATGCATATTTTGCAACTACAGCTGAAGGTAGCCAAAGAGGATTTGCTATGAATGGTATTACAATTCCTGCTTATTACAAAGATATTAAAATGTCTTTTGGATATCGTAAAGCTACCAAAGATAATAATAGCGTTTTAGATATCTATTATTGGACAGGTAGCGCATGGAAACCACTCGATTTCATCATTGATGATGAAGGTGAAGAGCCAGGTTGGTATAGAATTAAAGATATAGAAATACCTGCTGATGCTGACCTCGCTGACTTCGGACTAAAATTCGTGAGAGAAGGTGCAATCGCTGAAGCAGAGACGCTACGTTTAGATGACCTATGGTTTACAGGAGTGCCAACTATAGGAGAAGCTCCTGTGTTATATGGTCCTACAACAGTAAAAGCAACAGAATTCACTGCTTCTTGGGAAGCTTATGAAGGTGCTACCGAATATATCTTGGAAGTTTCTGAAAAAGAAAACTTTGCAAGTGCTGATCCAGCAGAGGTATTAGCTGCTTGGGTATTTGAACAAAAATATATTACAGGTGACACGCCTTTAGCTACTTCCTATTCAGCAAACAATGAAGGACAAGTAATTACTACTACCGCAACCGGTAACGATGCGAATCCAATACCTTATGGAAGTAATGCTCCTCTCTCTATTGTTTCTACAGGTTGGCATGAAGGTGTATATAGAAAATACTGGCAAGTTGAAGTAGACGCTACAGGTTATAGTAACTTAACTGTTTCATCAAGAAATTATTCTTCAGGCAACGGACCACGTAATTTGATGCTTCAATATAGATTTAGCGAAGATGGCGAATGGACATCTGTACCGGGTGGCAATATTGATTTACCTCCCACTACCCACATATTAACTGAAGACATACAACTTCCATCAGCTTGTGACAATCAACCTAATGTGTATATCCGTTGGGTAATGGCAAGTTCTTTAAGAACAAATGGTGCTGCTGATTATTTCGTAACAAGTGGTGGTACAAGCTGGTTTGGCGATATCTATGTTAGAGGTAAAGAAATTGATCTAGTTGCTGGATATCCAAAAACTGTTAGTGAAACTTCCTCCGAAATAAGTGGATTAGAAGAAGGTAAAACATACTACTACAGAGTAAAGGCTACTGATGGCGAAAATATCTCCGTAGCTTCTGAACCCAATACAATCATATCCAATCTTCCTACTCACTTCAGCAATCAAAACACGCAAGCTTACTTCAACCAAGCAAATAATAGTTTTGAAATGGTAACTGCAAGCGGAGTCAATAATTTTGATGTGCAAATCATGGATATCAGCGGAAGAATCATTAATCAAAGCCATATCTTAGGTAATAAAGGCAGCATAGATGCCAATAACTTACCAGCAGGCGTTTACCTGATTTCCGTAAACATTGATGGTAGTGTGATTAATTTCAAAACTATCAAATAAACCTATGATATTTGAGGGTGGAATTAAATTATTTGATTCCACCCTTTTGGGGATACTACCATTAACAATGACAATGGCTTTCATTTTACATTTATGACTAAAAAATTTAAAACATTATTTTTTGTAATACTGTTGATAGCTCTTTCACAGAGTTATGTTTTTGCAAAAATTACTGCTAATTTTACCATTACGGGTAAAGTGGCAACTCCGGCTAATGTTGGTATAGCCGATGTGGTAGTCAGTGACGGCTCCAATGTTACCAAAACCGATGCAAGTGGGAATTACACCCTTAACAGCAACGATTTAGCTAAGTTTGTTTTTGTATCTATTCCCGCAGATTGCAAAATTCCTGATGAGAATAATATACCTAAATTTTATAAGAATATTAAAGGAACTAAAAGCAATATCACTGTCAATTTTACTTTAGAAAAACAGGCCAAAGATAACTTTTTTGTATTGACATCCACCGCTGATCCACAGCCACAACAGGCACCCGACTTAAAACGTTTTCAAGATGAAGCAGCTCCCGATTTTGCTTCTTTAGTAAACTATTATCCTGCAAACACAACGGTAGTGGGTATCTCTGCCGGTGATATAGTATGGGATATGCCCTCCTTCTACCCCGGCGTTATCGCTGGTTTTAGCAAATTATCTTATCCCTATTTTCAAGTAATAGGTAACCACGACCACGACGAGACAGTCAAGAATAATGACTATTTAGCATCTCGAAATTTTGAGAATAGTTTTGGCCCAACCTATTACTCTTTTAATAGAGGCGATGTGCATATAGTGGCATTGGATAATATTGTGTATAGAGCTCGTGCTGATTATGATACTACGATTTCTCAAGAGCAACTGGAGTGGTTAGCTAAAGATTTATCCCATGTCTCAAAAGATAAAATGATAGTCGTTGTGATGCACTCACCGGGCTATACTTCAGCTAAAAATCCTAAAACTACCAATGTGGCAAGTTTAGCTAATATATTAAGTGGTTATAAAGCTATCTTTATTTCCGGACACGTACATAAACTTAGAAAAGTAGTTGCCTCGAATAATATTACAGAATACACCTTGGGACCAACCATGGGTTATAAATGGTCTACAGACTATTGCGTTAATGGTTCCCCAATGGGTTATGGAGTTTTCGAATTTCAAGGCAATCAATTAGTTGGTCAGTATTATAAAGCCACTAAGAAAGACCCGTCCTACCAAATGAAACTTTATCCGGCAGGATCTATAGAAGGATATCCAAACAGCATCGCAGCTGATGTATGGAATTATGGAACAGGATGGACAGTGCTTCTGTTTGAAGATGGCGTGAACAAAGGCAATATGAGTAAAG
>CAYPYZ010000220.1:0-3454 GCA_964414805.1 uncultured Paludibacter sp. | reverse complement strand
AAGAATCAAGTAGTTTGATGACTGAAAAACCTATTGACTGGAGAGAATTATTAGAGAAATATGGTGCCTATTGGAAGTGGATTATTGCTACGCTATTTATTATGATAGCTTTAGGATTGCTGTATTTCCGCATGCAACCTAATACTTACCAATTTAAATCTACTGTTTTAATTGCTGACAATTCCTCCTCCGGACAGATGAATCAGATTTCATTACTGAAGCAATTAGATGCCTTTGGCGTTTCCAATGCATCTTCAGATATCTATAATGAAAGACAAATACTACATTCCAAGGAATTATTAAAAAAAGTAGTACGAGAATTAAAACTGAATTATGTTTATAGCCGTACAAATAAATTAAAACCTGAGGAATTGTACATTTATAGTCCGGTTGAAGCAATAATGAGCGATGAAGATTTGGCAAGAATAGGTAAACCTATGAAAATGTCTATCGATTATGACGGTAAACAATATCATATAAGTGGTACTTATTATGTCAGAAAGAAGCCTTTGAAGTTCAAACAAACGCTTGCACAACTACCCGGCTATGTTGATACACCCGGTGGAAAAGTCCAACTTTTACGTAGAAATTTTGAACAAGAATTTGAGGATAAAATTAAGATTAAAATATCCAACCCAATCACTACGGTCAAAATTTATAATGAAAGTTATTTGAATACAGAAGTTCCTAAAGATGGAGATTTAGTACATCTAACTTTGACCGATAAAAACATCCGTAAAGGACAAGATATTTTACGAAGGCTGATTGAAACTTATAACCAAGATGCAATCGATCAAATCAATCAATCAGCAAATCTTACCGCATTATTTATTGACAGCCGATTAGATATTCTTACTAAAGAATTAACTAATGTAGAACAAGATATTCAATCTTACAAACAATCCAACAGACTAACGGATATTGAAACTGATGCAAGTATTATTTTGGAGCGTAGTAATGTGTACGACCAAAAGCGCAATGAACATACTATTCAATTACAGCTTATCCAATATATTGAAGAGTTTTTAAAAGATCCTGAAACCAAATATGCTTTAATACCTAATCTCGGACTTACCGATGTCGGCTTATTAGCTGTTATCCAAGAATATAACAAGTTATTAATCAGCCGAGACAGGATTGCAAGTGGCTCATCCGAAAATAATCCCACATTGCATAGCATGGAATCTCAAATCCAGTCCAGCAGAGCATCCATACAAAACAGTATAGCTATTTCCCGTAAGGGTATTCAAATCAGTATAGAAGAATTAGAAAATCAATACTCATTCTTAAGCTCCCAATTGAAAAAAATCCCTCAACAAGAAAGGGAATTTATGGAAATTAAACGCCAACAAGAAATCAAAGCTTCTTTGTACATGTTCTTATTACAAAAACGCGAAGAGGCCTCTATGAGTATGGCTGTTACCATACCTAAAGCACAACTTTTGGATGCGGCAGATACAGCCGATGTTACCTCCCCAAAACTTCCTATGACACTCGCAGCAGCCTTGTTTTTAGGCTTATTTATACCCATAGGATCTTTATATTTAAAATTCTTGCTGACTACCACTTTTAATGATAGAAGTGAAGTAGAGACACTTACAAATATTCCTGTAATAGCTGAATTAGCCATGGAAAAATCTGATGATATCATTATCAATCATGAAACAAATGCTAATGCAAATGCAGAATTATTGCGACTGCTTCGAAGTAAATTGCAGTTTATATTGAATCGCCCGAAAGAGAAATTAATGGTGGTTACCTCTACTGAGTCAGGAGAAGGCAAGACTTTCGTTGCTATTAATTTAGCAATTTCCATTTCCCTTACGGGTAAAAAGACCTTAATTATTGGGATGGATTTACGTAAGCCCATGCTTGCAACACATTTTGGCATCCCTTATCAGGAAGGAATATCATCATATCTTTCTGAGTTAGAGGATGATTATCAGCAATATATCTATCAATCTGAAGAATTCCCTAATCTTTATATCTTACCGGGCGGAATAGTTCCTCCTAATCCTAACGAGCTAATTTTAAGTGACCGTTTCGATCAGTTTATCAATGAAATACGAGACCAATATGATAATATTATTGTAGACTCAGCCCCGGTAGGGGTAGTTTCAGATACTTTCTTAGTGAATAGGGTTTCTAATCTTACTATCTATGTTTGTCGAGCTAATTATTCCGATAAACGGAATTTCGAATTTCTAAACAGGGTATATAAAGAAGGTTCTTTGAAAAATTTATATATACTTGTAAATGGTGTTGATATGGAATCGAGTAAGTATGGAGGTAGATATGCTTACGGATATGGATATGGTCACCACGGAAAGAGAAAGAAAAAGAAATAAGACATCATACTCACATTTATACTTTATTTAAACGCTATGTCTTTAGAAAAACTTACAAAAAATGATAGTCACACTGATCAATTGCAAGAGAGTGCACACGTATGGCAATTTGCCAGAGTAGGTGGTGTAAATCGTGTAAATTTAACTTCCGGTGCTGATTTATTAGCTTTGGATCAGTTAGACCAAAAACTTTGGGCTGCGCTTAGCTGCCCTGTTGAAGGTTTGGAAATAGACACAAACACTCTGCAGCTTATCGATGCTAATGGCGATAAGCGCATTCGAGTTCCTGAAGTGCTTTCAGCTGTAAAATGGATTACTTCCTTGATTAAAAATCCTGATGAGCTGCTGCTTAGCAAGGATACTTTATCTTTAGATGCTATTAATAACTCAACTGAAGAGGGAAAAATCTTACTTGCTTCTGCAAAACAAATCCTAAAACAATTAGGCAAACCTGAGGCTAAAGAAATTGCTGTAGCAGATACTTCTGATGTTACTGGCATTTTTACCGGCACTCAATTCAACGGAGACGGTATTATTACTACTATCTCAAGTGAAGACGAAGCTATTCAATTATTGATTACTCAAATTATTGAGACCATTGGTTCTACCGAAGATAGAAGCGGTGAACCAGGTGTTTCAACAGAACAAATAGAAGAGTTTTATAAAGCATGTGAAGCCTATGCCAATTGGTATAAAATTTCAGAAGAGAATGCTGAAAACACCTTACCGTTTGGTGATGATACCGCTGTTGCTGTTGAAGCTTTTGAAGCTATCCATGCTAAAGTGGATGATTACTTTTTGAGATGCCGCTTGGCAGCATACGATCCAGCTTCTAATGAAATTTTAGGGCTGTTCACTTCACAATATGAAGCTTTCAGCAATAAAGAACTCACTGAAAGTCAAGAAGAAATTGCAGCCTTACCTATAGCTAAAATGAATGCTGATAAAACACTACCTTTACTTGAAGGTATAAACCCGGCATGGCAAGGCGCGGTTAGCAAGTTTTACAACTTAGTTATTACGCAAGTTTTCCCTAAAAAGAAAAGCATTACGCAAGAAGACTGGCTAAGCATTATCAGTAAGGTTGATGGTTATAAAAACTGGCA
>CAYPYZ010000219.1:0-3458 GCA_964414805.1 uncultured Paludibacter sp. | reverse complement strand
AAAATTTGCAATTTAGCTTGTGGCACAAAAACGGTCAATCTATCAGAGCTTTTCCTGTATTGGGTTATTACTCAGAACGATCCATTGCAGATGCATCAAAACTAACGGATCAAAACGGAAACCTACAATTCGATATAGGTAAAATTAAATCTGAAAAAGCGGAACAATACTTCAAACTTGAACCAGATATCAATCGGATATTATTGGAATCCTCAGCTGATTACTTGGTCAGAAACTTGATTCAAAGCATTGCATACGAAACCATTACCATTCCTATCAAAGTAAGTAAACCAAAATTCCAATTGATTGTTGAGGAAAAAAGGGAAGGCAGGACTGTTAATCCTTCAAGCACGCAAGAACAACTTAAGATGATTTTTCATCAGCAAGCCTACCCCACCACCGACAAAACAGCTGATTATCATTGTTATATCAATATAGATATTCGTGCTACAGGCATACGCAACGGCATCTATTCATCCTCTTTGAATGGAACAATACGCGTCACCAATAGCCAAGGACAAACAGTTTACAATGCCAATATAGACACAGCTCAAGGTATGCAATTAACAGCAGAGCAATCAGTTGCAGACGCCATCAAAAACTTTATCAAGCAATTTGAAAATCGTGGTTTTAGAGCGATGATTGAGGAGTTGGGGAGATAGCCTTCCGCCAAGCCGTCAACTCATATGCTTCATTCAAAATAGGGAGGTTTTCTTGCGGAATATAGCAGGTCATACCACTATGATAAAATATAGTAAATCCACTATAATTACTTAGAAATGCGTCTGTTGCAGCCTCCCAAACCACACATTCACTTACAAGTTTTTGCAATTGCACTTTCTCCGCTTCTGTCTCTAATAAAGCAGCATGGTATTGCTCAAAATCAGAGTATAAAGCATAAGCATGGGCATCATAACGATTAAAACGCTGAATGGCATCGGGATCAATATCTTTGGAAAAATCACAATGATTTTTTACGAAAGAAGCCAAGCTGTCTAAACCCGCTGTTTTTATAATAGAAAAAGTACCCGACTTATAAGGATCTTCTAAGTCGAAATAATCAAAAGCTGCACGACCAAATTGTTGTAAACTTCCATCAACCAAGTCATTGATATGTTGCTTATAAACTTCCGTAAAACCAGGGGAAACTATTTCGGCAGAGGATACCAACAACATTTGACATTTGTCTTTTAGCGCATATGCCACTTCTACACCTGCCATCAGACAAACTTCAAAAATGATATTTTCAAAGGCCTGATCAGGAATGGCATCAGCAAAAGCCGATAAATCCATGCTTTGCCTATTATCCTCGATAATAGTCTTCTGCCTTTCGGAAACACCCTTTTGTGCGATAATCTTAGGGCGTGAAAGCATGCCGTCTGGTAACCAGCCCGAAGCATGAGAAAAAATCAATAGGTTAAACTTAGCGCGTGGATACAAGGCTTTAGCATCAGTAATCACACGATTAAACACAACAGGATCAGCTGAATTTTCTTCATCCTGTAACTTCCAAATCTTGTAGTTTGCCATTTTATCTATTTCAAAAAATTTGGGAATAGTATCCTTTGCATCATGATATATCAACACGCGCGCATCTGACTCATACTCCAAACCTTCACGTATAGCCTCAATTTTCTGATAGGTTTCATAAGATAAACTATTATCACCGGCCATATAAACCAATAGCACTTGCTTCACCGACCGTTGTTCATCATCGCAAGCCGATAACAAAACTAAAGCAAAAAGAAAAAGTATAATATGTATGCTGTTCTTTAACATGCTTAAATGCACAATTTTAAATAGCCAATGCAAAGCTACATGATATTTTTTAATAAAAAAGTCCTTCAAGTCATAATTTACCATAAGCTCGCTGTTTACATAACGGCAAGCACAAAAGGATAGTTCATTAGAATTTTTATTTGATGTTAATTATGCTTATTTTTGTATGCATTTCAATTAGCTTATATCTGCTTATGCTCAATGTGTCTATAGTCATTTACAAACAGGCATTCAGCGAAACTGAAGGCTTGATTCGCAGCTTGTTAAGCTCCAAATTGGTGCATAAGCTTTTTATCATCGATAATTCCCCTACCCCTCTTCGTGAGTATAAAATTGATGGGGTTCATTATACCTTTACAGGAAAAAATATTGGCTACGGTGCCGGTCATAATATCGCTTTGCGAAAATCCATTAAAGAAGCTATTCCTTATCATTTGGTGGTCAATCCGGATATCAGTCTCAATAGCGATATTTTCAAGGAAATGCTTGATTACTTAAATACAAATCAGGATGTAGGACTGCTGATGCCCAAGGTTTTAAACACCGATGGAAGTCTACAATATTTGTGTAAACTGCTACCCACTCCTATGGATTTATTACTAAGGCGTTTTTTACCTACTACTTGCTTTCGCAATAAGCAAAACCGTTTTGAAATGCGCAATTCAGGCTATCATCAAATTATGGAAGTGCCTTATCTTTCAGGTTGTTTTATGCTATTAAGAACAGAAATTTTAGAAAAAACCGGTTTGTTTGATGAAAGGTTTTTCCTCTATCCGGAAGATATAGATTTGACACGTCGCATTTATACACATTATAAAACTATTTTTTATCCCCATGTGCATGTAGTGCATAAACATGAAAAAGGTTCCTATAAAAGCCTTAAGATGATGTTGATACATGTCTATAACATGATGAAATACTTCAATAAGTGGGGATGGATTTATGATAAAGAAAGAAAGACAATCAATCAAAAACTAATTAAGAAATGGGATCTTTAAACTTCAGTTGGCTTGAATTGACAAGCGCATTTATGGTATTATTTGCTATTATTGATATTTTGGGCTCTGTTCCCATCATTATCAATGTCAAACAAGACAATAAAAATATTCATGCGTTTTGGGCAAGTTTTATTGCATTAATAATCTTGATTTTATTTCTATTTACCGGAGAAGGTGTATTAAGACTGTTCGGAGTTGATATACAGTCATTTGCGGTAGCAGGTGCTTTAATTATATTTATTTTCGCTTTAGAAATGATTTTAGACGTAGAAATTTTCAGGAATCATAAAGCACCAAAAAATACTTTTTCCATTGTTCCTTTAGCCTTTCCATTGATAGCCGGACCTGGTTCTTTCACCACCTTAGTCGCCTTACAAGCTGAATATCATTTAGAAAACATCCTTTTGGCATTGATACTCAATATGGCGTTTGTGTATTTGGTATTAAAACTCACCGACCGCATAGAAAAACTCATAGGAGAAGCCGGTATCTATATTATTAGGAAGTTTTTCGGAATTATTCTTTTAGCTATCGCTGTAAAATTATTTACTACCAATATTAGTTATTTGATTTAATTTTAATACAAAAACCTACCATATTGGCTTTCAATCACCAATTCTTTTTTATCGGAAGCTTCTACATAGCCAACAATTTGTGCATCTATATTAAATGATTTGGAGA
>CAYPYZ010000218.1:0-3501 GCA_964414805.1 uncultured Paludibacter sp. | reverse complement strand
GAAACTCCTCAAAAGCGGTGAGTGCTTCGTTTAAAACGGTTTGATTGCTGAGCAGTTCCTTTTCCTGCGGAAGATAGCCGATGCTAAGATCTTCAGGCACTATCACATCGCCTTTATGAGGCTGCTCAAAACCGCAAATTAAACGGATGAGGGTAGTTTTTCCAGCGCCATTTTTACCTACCAGACCAATGCGGTCTTTCTCGCGAATCATAAAGTTGATATCGGTAAAAAGATCTTCACCGGTAAAGTGCATCGAAAGATTTTGAACAGAAATCATAGTCAAATTTGATTAACGGCAAAAATACGGAATTAAAGAGAGGCACGCGAAAGGAATCGGGGAAGAGATGTGAGGATGTGCTGATGTGCTGATATGCTGATGTGGGGATATGAGGATTTGAAGGTTGAGCTTCCTCCGAAAAGACAAGAAATGAAGAATGCCAGTAAGGCTCAAAGGCTCTAAGCATCACAAAGTGTTGATTACTAACACTAAACACTTCGTGCTATCTTCGTGATTTGGTGTCTTCGTGGCAGAATATTACTTTTCTGAGGAGGCTCAAGATTTGAGGATTTGAGAAATTCAATGCCAAATCTTTGGATTGTTTTTTATTCTAAATCGTGTTTTCTACAAATCTATCACTTCAATACCTGTATTTATTGACTCTTCTGTTGATTTGCCCAAAGAAATTAGTGTGTTTCCATCTCGCAGTATAAATAGCGGAAATCCTCTTGTCAATATTTCATCATCTCTAATCAAAGAAGGGTAATGTCCGATTTGTATTGATTTCCGGTTGCTTGTAGCTGCATAAATAACAGCACCGTCTTCACTAAAGGCGAAATCAGAAAACAACAAAGTGCCACTTTGAAGCTGACCTTTATACTCCATGGAGCTGTTGGCTAAATATACCGCACCATATTTAGAGGTTATAGAATAGGTGCCATTATCAGAAATTCTGAAAATATTTGGGTTTAGCCAATAATCTCCGTGATACGGATCGTTTTGATGCAGTTCAATGTAGCCTTCATCTGATATTTTAAAATATTCCATATCAATAGGACTTACACTTGTAGATATTGAGATTATTTCACTTTTACCTGGAATCATGCGCAATCTATCTCCTGCATGGTCGCCATTGCCATCAATGTTGATTCCATTGCTGCGCATATACGTACGAACTGGTTTTTCCCACCAAGGAGAAGGTACCACAGCAGCGATAACATGGCCTAAACCATTTATTACAACACTGGTTGTTGGCAAGCCCGTGGTTATTGTAGCTGTCCTACTCAAATCATCCGCATTGTAAACATATATCTTGCCATCAGATCCCGGGGCATAAATTTCCACTCCAAAACCATTGTCTCCAATAGCGCAATAACCTATTTTGCTTTGAAGATATACTTCGTTGATTACTTCTGAGTTTATGTAATCAAATTTGATTAGTTTTTGGCCTCCTTGGTCAAGCAGGTAGATATATGCTTCTGTTGGATGCTTAAGCATATCATAGGCATTAAAGTTAAAAATATGTCCACTTGGCGATTCTACGGCCTCATGGTTGCTGTTTCTGGCATTGTTATCCGTATTATAAGCCCTGATAAAATAACATACCTGATACTCAAAAGGCGGAAGTTCATCTGTAAAACTGGTTATTCCTTTGTCTGAAATTGTGCTCAATAACTCTTTGTTTTCTTCTGTACAATTGCCATTAGTTCTATATACTTCATATTTCAGAAAATCTGAGTCTGGATATTCTGTCCACGCTAAAATGACCTTCCCCTGTTCTTTAACTGGCTCTAAAAGTGTTACTGAGCTAGGTGCTAAAGTGCTAACCTGTATGGTTTTGCTTGTGCTGTACTCGTCCAAATTCTCAGCAGTAAGTGTGATTTGATGCACACCTCTGGAAAGCGAGCTGGTTGAAAAGCTTGTATTGCCATTCATATTGGGCGGACTATCATTTAATACGCCATCTAAATTGCTTTCCCAAAGAATTTTTATTTCCTGAAGAGGTGTCTCGTCATCTGCAACATCAGCACTGAAAGTGATCGGCTCACCCTCTCTAAATTCGGCAGGTTGCGAGGGCAAAATAATCGTGACTATCGGAGCATTTCCAACAACTATTTCTGAGTAAATATTCACAGAAATTTCTGAAAGTTCATTCTCTCTGATATTTACAACTGATTTCCCAATTCCAATATTTTTTAGGTCTGCAAAAACTTCATAACTGCCAATTGCTATATCTTTGAGTAGCACACTCCCAAATTTATCAGTAGTTCCTTGCTTTGAGACCGGATTTGTATAAACCGCTGCTTGTTCAACATACTGATTACCATTGAGCATCACCCGGACATTCAAGTCACCATTTTTAATAGGATCAGGCTTTTCATCTTCCTTTTTCTTACAGCTTATTACCCCAAATAGAATAATAGCCATTAACAAGAATATTTTTTTCATGTTTTAGTCTTAGTTACATTCTCATTTTTCAGGGTTTAAAGATAGAAATAATTTCGTGGAAAATTTCGTTGAATTTATTTTTTTTTATTGACATCAGATTTGGCCTATATTATTCAAACGTTTTTTATTCGTTATAATCATTCGAGCAATTCCTGTCCTGTTATGCTACGAGGAGAAAATGAAGGCATTGGGGAATGCAATCTCTCAACTTCATCACTTCAAAACGTGGCAATTCCAACCACTAAACTACCTCATTCCTACCATGGCTCCACTCCAAAAAACCAAAAAATGAAGAAATGCCACTAAGCGCTGTACTGAGCGCGCCGAAGTGGCGCTAATCATCACAAAGTGTTGATTGCTATCATTAAACACTTCGTGCTATCTTCTTGATTTGGTGTCACTTTGGCAAGCTCGGCCTATCGCTTAGTGGCAGCATATTATTTTTCGGAGAAGGCTTAAATATAGTAAAGTGGAATGACGGATTTTTTCGTGAGCCCATTTTAGGTTTAAAAAAGTTGAAGAATAGTTTAGGATAGACGCTTTTTATAAGTTTTACATGATTTTCATGGGTAAGTATAATTCCTGCAAACGTACTATTTTCCCATATTGGGAAAATAATACCAATTGACGAAGTGCTTTTTTATGGTGATTTAAAGCAAGAAAACCATTGAAAATAATGCAATTAACAAAGCGTTACATATCGCGGCACAAATATTGTTTACTTAGTAAAAAATACGAATATGAAAAAAATAATCTTTGTAATTATACTTACGCTTCCATTGTTATTCACGGCTTGTAAAAAGGATAATAATTCACCAGTAAATCCATTACCTGAGTCCACAGAGGATATAAAAGTCCCAAACGATTTCAAATGGAAGACTTCCAAAGACGTTCAGCTTACTTTAAAAGGAAATACTGATGGGATGGTGCAGGTTTTGTCGTCAAAAGGCAAAGTATACTGGAAAGCTTTTATCAAAGCCAACAAAACGGCCAGTATCGACTTAACTATCCCCACATACGAAACTAGCCTACAATTGAAATATCAGGGTCAAACG